>JAFULE010000103.1 GCA_017483235.1 Faecalibacterium sp.
CCCCTTTGGCGGCCCCATGCACGGTGCCAACGAGGCAGCCTCGCTGGATGAACTGCTGGAAGCGGTAAAAATCTACGCTCTGGCGCTGCTGGAACTGCAGAAGGTGGACTTCTGATCCTTCCAAAACAAAAATATGCCCCGCACACCGGTTTTTGGCCGGTGTGCGGGGCGCTTTTTTGTAACATTACAGAATGGTAATGGCAATGGTGCGCAGGGTGCGCAGCAGGGTGCCGGGCAAAAGCCCCACCCCCAGCAGGCAGATCAGCAGGCAGGCTACCGGCACAATCACCGAAAGGCCGGTGCGTACCCGGGCATCCGGCTCGTAATCCTTGCCGGGGAAAAAGCCCTGCACGCAGGGCCACAGCAGGTAATACACCGCCAGCAGCATGCACAGTACCAGCACGGCGGCCCCGGCGCTGCCCCAAAGGTCGCCCCGGGTCAGCAGCCCTCGGTAAAGATACTGCTTGGCAGAAAACCAGCACATCAGTGGGCAGCCCACCAGCGCCAGCCCGGCGGTGGCAAAACAGCCCAGCTCCAGCGGCATCTGCCGGCCAATCCCGCGCATCCGATCGGTGTGCAGCACACCGGTGTGTTCGCGCATGGCGTCGGCACACAAAAACAGGCAGACGCTGCAAAGGGTGTGGAAGATGGCCTGCAGCAGCGCACCCAGAAAAGCGATGTTGTTCAAGGTGAACAGCCCCAGCAGCACACAGCTGCTTTGCACAACAGTGCCCCACGCCAGCCGAAGAAACAGCTGCTTTTCAAGGCAGGCACACAGGCTGGCACACAGCATTACCATAAGGCAGGCGGCCAGCAACAGTGTTTGAATGCCGGTTCCGTGCAGAAAACGGCTGCCAAACAGATAGTACAGGGTACGCATAGCGCCCAGCACCCCACCGCCCGGCAGAATAGCGGCCAGCAAAATCTGTGCGGCGGGCGGCTGGTTGGTTTGCTGGGGGATACTCAGCGGCAGAAATACCGCCGCACAAAACCCCAGCAGCATCAGCAGGGCAGTGGTAAGCAGGGGTGCGGCGTACAGCATGGATGCTGCACCGCTTAATACACCGCCGCTGCGGAACTGCAGGCTGGTAAGATAACGGGGCAGGGTAAGGCAGCCGCAGCACACCGGCAGGCTGGCCAGCATGGTGTAGATCAGCCGCAGAAGCTGTTTGCCGGGCCCCGGGCAAAGCAGCATAAATGTAAGCAGTGTGGCTGCAACATAAAACAGGCAGAAGGTGGGCAGGGTGCCGGCATAGCTCAGACCGGTCAGCATGCCCAGAATGATCAGAAAGCAGGGCAAAGCGGTGCGGCCCAGTCGATCCATGGCGTCAAATCCAAACCAGCCTGTGGCCCAAAACAGTACGCCGAACAGCAGCGCAAACAGCTTGCCCAGCGTGTCGGGCCAAAGCCCCAGCGCCAGCACCCCATCTGAAGTGGTGATGCTGCGGTTGATGCCAAAGGCAAGGCAGACATACACCACCTGCAGTGCCAGCATGGCGTTGAAGATGCGGCGGCGTTGCTGGCGGCGGGGCAGCATATACACTGCCAAGGCACCCAGCACCGGCAGCAGAATAGGCACCAGCAGATAAATGCTCTGGTTCACGGCAGGCCCTCCTTTCCGGAAGGTTGAAAGGATAAAAATCAGTCAATGGGGGCGCAGGCAGTGCGCAGCCATGCGTTTTCCTCTTCGGTCAGCAGGGAGGCCAGCTTTTCGGCCACCGCGGCATGGTAGCTGTTCAGCCACTGCTTTTCCTCGGCGGTCAGCAGCTGGGGAAGCACGGCGGTCAGGTCGATGGGGGCGTAGGTGATCGGCTCGAACTTCAGGTACACGCCGTATTCGCTTTCGCCGGCGGTCACGCATTCCAGCTCGTTTTCAATGCGGATGCCCACCTTGCCGTCCTCGTAAATGCCGGGCTCGTCGGTAACCACCATGCCGGGCACAAAAGCCACCGTGTTGGTGGGGCGCAGGCTGTGGGGGCCTTCGTGCACCGCACCCACATGGCACACGCTGTGGCCGGTGCCGCAGCGGTAATCCAGCTGATGCTTCCACAGCGGCTGACGGGCCAGCATATCCAGTTGGCCGCCGGTCATGCCGGTTTTCCACACGGCCATGGCCACATCAATGTGGCAGCGCAGCACCAGGGTATACCACAGCTTTTCCTCTTCGGTCAGGGGGCCGACGGCGTAGGTGCGGGTAATGTCGGTGGTGCCGTCCAGATAGCTGCCGCCGCAGTCCACCAGCAAAAAGCCGCGGGGTTCAATGGCGGCATCGGCGCCGGGCTTGGGGGCGTAGTGCATCATGGCGGCGTTGGGGCCGTAGGCGGCAATGGTGTTGAAGCTGGGGTACAGGAAGGTGTCGTACATCGAGCGATACTTCACCAGAATGGGGTCGATGTCCACCTCGCGCAGGGCTTCACCTGCGGCCAGCCGACGGCGCAGCTCCATCTCAAAGCGCACCATGGCGGCGCCGTCCTTCAGATGGGCGGTGCGGGTACAGGCCAGCTCGGTCTCGTTCTTTACGGCCTTCATCATTTTGATGGGGTCGTCCAGTTCCTTCACGGTGTAAACCGGGTTCTGGCGCAGGGCATTATCCAGCGCGGCGTTCAGGCTGACCGGGTCGGTCAGCACGGTCTGAGGCTGGGTGCCGGCGGCCAGATAGGCGGGCATGGCATCGTAGGCGGCAAGGGTCACCCCTTCGGCAGCCAGCGCGGCGGCTGCCTCAGCGGGCAGGCGGCTGCTGTCCATAAACAGCACTGCTTCGCTGTCGCTTACATAGCAGAAGGCCAGTGCATAGGGGGTGCTTTCCACGTCGGCAGCGCGCAGGTTCAAAAGCCACGCCACGCTGTCCAGCTTGGTGATCACGGCGGCGGTGCAGCCGTGCTTTGCCAGTTCGGCGCGCAGTTCGGCCAGCTTTTCGGCCGGGGCTTTGCCGGCATATTTCACATCCAGCAGCCATGCCGGGGTGGCGGGCAGGGCAGGACGGTCTTCCACCCATGCCTCATCCTCCAGATGCATGGGGGTCAGCTTGGCACCCTTTTCTTCGCACAGGGCGGCCAGCTCACGGCAGGTTTTCAGCGGCATGCACTCGGCGCAGTAGCCCAGCACGGTGCCTTCAGTCAGCAGCTCGCCAAGATATTCCTTCACGGTGGGCACGCCCTTAACGTCCATGTGCATCGAGGCAATGCCGGTGCCGGCCAATGCGGCGTCGGCTGCGCCGAAAAAGCGGCCATCCACCCACAAAGCAGCAGTGTCGGCAGTGATCAGAAAGGTGGCGTTTTCTACGCTGAAGCCGGAGAAATACTCCCAGCTGGTAAAATGGCGGGGGACATATTCGCTGGAGTGGGGGTCGCTGCTGGGGATGATGTACACATCGCAGCCGGCGGCAGCCATGGCGGCGCGCAGTTCGGCCAGACGCTGGGTGACAGGTTTCATAAAAAGCCCTCTTTTCACAGGTATTTGTTATCTTTAATAATAGCACCTGCCGCAGCGGTTTGCAAACCCTGTGTAGGCAGCGCCCCGCTGCGCAAAAAACTTTACAGATTATTCAAAACACCACTGGAAAAACCATTGACAGCCTTGCTATAATAAATCTGTACGCACATTTTTAAAACCCGGCGCGTCGGGGGTATAAGCCGGCGCGCAGCAATAGAAATTGAGGCAGAACAAGATGACCAAAATTGATATTTTTTCCGGCTTTCTGGGCGCAGGCAAAACGACCCTGATCAAAAAGCTGATCCGCGAGGCCTTTGCCGGCCAGAAGATCGTGCTGATCGAAAACGAATTCGGTGAGATCGGCATCGACGGCGGCTTTCTGCAGGAAAGCGGCATCCAGATCAACGAGATGAACTCCGGCTGCATCTGCTGCAGCCTGGTGGGCGACTTCCGGTGGCCCTCAAGCAGGTGATTGACCAGTACGCCCCCGACCGCATTCTGATCGAGCCGTCGGGCGTGGGCAAGCTGAGCGATGTGACCCGTGCCGTGGAGGCCGTGGCCGAAGAGACCCCCGTGCAGCTGAACAGCTTTGTCACGGTGGCCGATGTGAACAAGGTCAAGCTGTATATGAAAAACTTCGGCGAGTTTTACGACGACCAGATCAGCCACGCCAGCTGCATTCTGCTCAGCCGTACCCAGACCGCCAAAGAGGACAAGGTGGCCGCTTCGGTGGCGCTGATCCAGCAGAAGAACCCCACCGCCTCCATCGTCACCACCCCTTGGGACGAGCTGACTGGCGAGCAGATCCTGAGCGCCATGGGCGGCAAGCAGGATCTGGTGGCCCAGCTGCTGGCCGAGGCCCAGCAGGCCAACCATCACCACCACTACGACGAAAAC
>JAFULE010000104.1 GCA_017483235.1 Faecalibacterium sp.
ATCTTCAGGAACCGGTCGGTGATCGGCATACGCACCTGAATGTTGGGGTCAAGCTCTTTGCCGTAGAAGATGGAATCGCAGAAGCTGACGGTGCGCTGCCAGTCGATCTTCTGGTGGGCATGGCCGCCGTCGCGCATGACCAGCGCGTTGCGCTCGGGAATGCCCAGGAACTGGAACACCTCGTCGGCGGCGCGCCAGGTCAGCTGGGTGCCGTAGGGGTTGGCCCAGGTGTCGGCCAGGCCGTCGGTGGAGATCACCGCACGAGGAGCCATGGCCGCACGCAGGAAATGCAGGTCGAAGGGCAGATAGTCCTCGTCGCCGGTTTTGCCCAGCTTGCTCATGTCCATCAGCTTCAGCTGCTCGGCCTGGCTGGTGATGATGGGCATATCGCGGCGGGTGTGGGTGCAGCTGCGCAGGCCGTATTTGCCAAATTCGTCGCACCACCAGTAGCCAATGCCATCTTCCATGCTGCCGGCGGTTTCACAGGTGCCGGTGCCTTCGCCCAAGCGGCCGCCCATGTAGCGGAAGCAGCCCGCGCCGCCGCAGCCGCTGCCGCTGGTGGCGCACACCGCAATACGCTCGTCGTAGATGGCGCAGCACATGGCTACCTTGCCGCCGCGGCTGTGGCCGGTGGCCACGATCTTGTCCATATCGGCATAGTCGGTGGTGGCCAGATAGTCCACAATGCGGCTTTGTGCCCATGCCCACATGGCAATGGCGCCGCACTCATAGTCGGGGTAAGCCTTGGCAATGGGGCCGTTGCGGGCGTTGGGGTTGTCATCGGCCACCTGCTCGCGCTCAAACTCGATGATGGCATAGCCGTGCTGCAGCACAGCCTCTTCCTCGTTGGGGGCACCCAGCCGGCCCTTCATCTGGTTCCAGGTAATCACCGGCACCTTGCCCTCTTTGGCAGGGCGGATCATGCTGCAGACAAACGAGATGCTGTCATTGGGGCTGCAGGTGATGCGGATGGTTTCGGCCACGGCGCGGCTGTTGTAAACCGACCGGCGGCTGATCACCTCGCCGCGGGTGTTGCCCGGGGCGGGGGGCATGGGGCCGTACAGATAAAAGGCCAGCATCTGCTTGATGTATTCCCGCTGTTCGGGCCACTCTTCGGGGGTGGCCACACGGGTGCCGTCCGGCTTCAGAAAGGGGTCGGGCAGCTGGTGGATGGGGGTAAGCTGCTCTTTGGGCAAAAACTGGTAGGTGGGCATACAAACACGCTCCTTTTTTGCATGGTAACACATTGGGCCGACGGTGCGCAAGCCTCGGCCCCGAAAAAGCCAAACGGCAAAGGGTTACAGGCCCCTTTGCCGTTTGAAATTGGTCCGGTACAGAAAAATGGGCCTGTGCCGGGGGATCAGGTTGCTTCGGGGGCACGCCAGCTGTAATGGTAACGCTCGCGGGTCCAGTCCATAATGGCCATCATCTGGCCCAACGGGCTGTTATCCACAGCCGGTTTGATGACCTGAATATTCTCGCTCATGGGCTTTGCGTAGAACACCTCGTCGCAGAAGCTGATGATGTGTTCCCAGTCCAGCTTCTGGAAGCGGTGCGGGCCGTCGCGCATGACCTGCGCGTTCTTGCCGGCGGCGCCCAGGAACTGGAACACCTCGTCGGCGGCGCGCCAGGTGATCTGGGTGCCGTAGGGGTTGGCCCAGGTGTCGGCCAGACCCTCGCAGGAGATAAAGGCACGGGGGGCCACGGCGGCGCGCACAAAGTGCAGGTCGTAGGGCATGTAGTCCTCGTCCTTGGTTTTGCCCAGGGTGGCGGGATTGAACACCTTGGCCAGATTGGCCACATCCATGCCGTTTACCTTATGGCAGTTGTCATGGGTGTACTCGGTGTTGCGCAGGCCGTACAGACCGAACTCGTCGGCAAACCAGAAGGGGAAGGCGTCGGCCATGCTGCCGGCAGTTTCACAGGTACCGGTGCCCTCGCCCAGACGGCCGCCCAGATAACGGAAGCAGCCGCAGCCGCCGCAGCCACTGTCGTTGGGGGCGGTAACTGCCACACGCTCGTCGTAGATGCCGCAGCAGATGGCAACCTTGCCGCCGCGGCTGTGGCCGGTGGCCACGATCTTGTCCATATCGGCGTAATCGGTGGTTTCGAGGTAGTCGATCACACGGCTCTGCATCCACGCCCACATGGCAATGGCGCCCCAGCTGTAGCCGGGATAAGCCTTGGCCAGCGGACTGGTAAGCGCATCGGCGCTGTCGGGCACCAGCTCTTCCTTGTCAAACTCCACGATGGCGTAGCCATGGTTCAGCACGGCGTCTTCCTCGTCGGGGCAGGCAAATTCCATCCGGTCGGTGAACTGGTTCCAGGTGATGACAGGGACCTTGCCCTCCTTCAGGGGGCGGATCATCTCGCAGTGGAACACCAGAGACTCGTCGGGGCCGCAGGTGATGCGGATCTTTTCCACAACGGCGCGGCAGTTGTAGACCGGGCGGCTGTAAACCACCTCGCCCTTGGTGTTGCCGGGGGCGGGGGGCATTTCGCCGTACAGGTAATGGGCCAGCAGCGCTTTGAGGTACTCGCGCTGTTCGGGCCATTCGGCAGGGGAAGCCACACGGGTGCCGTCCGGCTTCAGGAAGGGATCGGGCAGTTCGTGGATGGGGGCAAGCTGACTTTTGGGCAGAAATTCGTACTGTTTCATTATTCCTTTACGCCTCCGATCATAACGCCAGATACAAAATACTTCTGGATAAAGGGGTAGATGCACAGAACGGGCACAGTAGCCACCACAATGGTGGCGTACTTGATGATCTCGGCCAGCGCCGTGGTGTTGACACTGCTGCCGCCGGTGGAAACGATGCTGTCGGCGCTGCTGGTAAGCAAAATCTCACGCAGGAAGATCTGCAGCGGGTACAGGCTGGACGAACGCAGGAAGATGGTGGCGCTCATCCAGTCGTTCCAGCGCCAGACGGCGTAGAACAGCACCACGACCGCGATGGTGGCCTGGCTGAGGGGGATCACGATCTTAAACAGGCAGGTAAACTCGCTGGCACCATCCAGCTTGGCCGCCTCGATCAGGCTTTCGGGCACGCTGGCAAAGGCGGTGCGCATCACGATCATGTTATAGGTGCTGAGGGCGGTGGGCAGCAACACGGCCCACACAGTATCGACCAGGCCCAGCTGCTCGACCCACAGATAGATGGCAATGATGCCGCCGCTGAAGTACATGGTGAACATGATCATCAGGGTGATAAACCGCTTGCCCATCCAGCCCTTGCGGCTGAGGGCATAGGCGCCCAAAAAGGTGAGGAACATGCTGATGAGGGTACCGGCCACCACATAGAACAGGGTGTTGCCGTAGCCGCTCAGCACGCGGGGGGTCAGGCACTGCTTATAGGCCTCCAGCGTAAAACCCAGGGGTTTAAACAGCATGACAAAGTCCTTGCGAATAAACAGGTTGGGGTCGCTGAAGGAAGCGCACAGCACATACCAGAAGGGGTACAGCGTAACGAAAGCGATGGCTGCCAGAACAATGTGATTGATGGTATCGAAGGTATAGTCGACCCATGTTTTCTTTTCGATCATGTTGCACTTCCCTCCTTTACCACAGACTGGTCTCGCTGACCTTGGCGCTGATCTTGTTGACCAGAACCACCAGCAGGAAGTTGACCACCGAGTTGACCAGGCTGACCGCCATACTGTAGCTGTAGTTGGCTTCGATGATGCCCTTGCGGTAGACGAACGAACTGATGATATCGGCAGTTTCGTAGATATTCTCGTTGTACAGCAGAATGATCTTGTCAAAGCCCACGCTCATGAACTGGCCGATACGCATGATGAACATGATGATGACGGTGGGCATAATGCTGGGGATGGTGATGCTCCAGATACGGCGGAAACGGCCTGCGCCGTCCACAGCGGCAGCGTCGTACAGCTCGGTGTTCACACCGGCCAGGGCTGCCAGATAGATGATGCTGTTCCAGCCGATGGTCTGCCACAGCTCACTGATAACGTAGATGCCGCGGAACTTGCCCGGATCCATCAGCATATTGGCTGCCTCGCCGCCGAACATCTCGATGATCTGGTTGATCAGGCCGGTGGTGGAAACAAATTCCTTGACCAGGCCGCACACCACCACCAGCGAGATGAAGTGGGGCAGATAGCTGACCGTCTGCACGATCTTTTTAAAGTATTTGTTGCGCACCTCGTTCAGCAGCAGGGCAAACAGAATAGGCGCAGGGAAGCACACCACAATGGTGTACAAACTGATGAGCAGAGTGTTGCGCAGGCGGCTGAGGAAATAGGGGCCGGTAAAGAACATTTCGAAGTTCTCCCAGCCGATCCAGCGGCTGCCCCAGATGCCGCGGCCGGGGCGGAAATCGCGGAAGGCGATCTGCAGACCCTGCAGCGGTGCATAGCAGAACATGATGTAATAGATCAGCACCGGGATCAGCATGATGTAAATGCCGCGGTACTTATACAGGTTTTTGCGCACATCCTTCCATGTAAGCCGGTGCTTCAGCTGCAAAGGATCGGCGGCCTGTGCCGAGGTTTTGGACGGCATAGAAAAAACCTCCGTTCTTCTTATCAAAGCAGGGGCGGCGTTTGCCGCCCCTGCCGGGTTCTAAGGAATGTTTTCCGATGTCAAAGCCAAAAATCAGGCCTTGCCGCGGGCGTAGTAGCGGGCCAGAGCAGCCTGCTGGATGTCGATGCAGTCCTGCAGACCCATCTCCCACACGGTCTTCACGTACTCGTCCCACTTGGCCAGATCCATGGCGCCGGTGATGAACTGGCTCATGCACTGGCCAACATAGGTGCCGATCTCGTTGAAGGTGTTGGCGTACTTGCTCTGCTCTTCTTCCAGCAGGTCGGTGGCGGGCAGGCCCACCAGCTGGGTGCCGTTGCCGTAGCTCCAGGTGTTCAGAGCTTCGATGTTCTGGTCGACGGTGCCCTCGGGCAGGGTGTAGTCGATCTTGGAAACCAGACGCTGCCAGTGGTCCTGCTGGTAAGCGCCGTTCAGCTGACGGTACATCTCCTGCAGGTCGGCAGGGTTGGTGTTGGCAGCCAGAGCCTCGTCGATCATCTTCTGAGGAATGGCGGGCCAGCCGTCCTTCATCTCGTAGCTGACGCCCTCGATGCCCCAGTTGATGATGGTGTTGCCTTCCTCGCCCCAGATGTAGTCAGACAGGGCCAGAGCGGCATCGATGTCCTTGCAGCTGGTGGTGATGCAGGTGGCCGAGCCGGTGAAGGCACGGTTGCCGGAATGGTACCAGTTTTCAACACCGGGGGTGCGGACGGGAGAATGCACGCCGCAGGCCTCGAAGGTGCTGTTGGGGTCCAGCAGACGGTTCTGGGTGCGAACGCCGCCCAGACCCGAGGGCATCATGTCGACCCAGGCGCCGACCTGGCCGTTGATGACCTTGGACTGCTGGGTGGTGCGGTCGATGACCATGTAGTCGTTATCCAGCAGCTTTTCGCTGTACAGCTTGTGCATGAAGGTGACATACTCGCGGAAGCCGTCCTTCACAGGGCCGTACTCGACCTTGCCGTCCTTGTCGATGCCCCAGGCAGTGGCGGGGGTGTAGCCGGGGGTGGGCATGGGGGCGTCGAAGCCGGCGTTGAAGACCTGAGCGATGCCCTCGAACATGGACATCATGCACAGGGGGTACTCGATGCCCAGCTGATCCTTGAAGGCCTTCAGCACGTTGTACCAGTCGTCGTGGGTGACGGGGATGGGCATGTTGACCTTTTCCAGCAGGTCGGTACGGATGACCAGACCGATGAAGCTTTCGTCGAAGGGCTCGCGCTCGAAGCAGTTCTGCCATACGTCAGAATCGGCCGAGGTGTGGGTGTAAGCAGCGGGGAAGCCGTAGATGTTGCCGGCGTCGGTGGTAACATCGATCAGCATTTCAGGGTGCAGCTCCATGTAACGGCTGAAGTTGGGCAGCTTGTCCATGTAGTCGTTCAGGGCAACGATCTTGCCGTCCAGAATGGCTGCCTCGGCGCCGCCGGGGTAAGCGGTGGCCCAGTTGTGGTACATCAGGTCGGGCAGGGTCTTGCCGGAGGTGATCAGATTGAACTGCTCGCCAGCCTGGCCGCTGGCGGGGTGGTTCCACTCGATCTCGATGCCGGTGTTCTTGGTGATCTCCTGCCAGCAGTACATCTCGTTGAAGTTCTGTACACGGTCACAGCCGCCCTGCTGCAGGTCCATCCAGTAGCTGACCTTCTTGGGGCCGGCGTTACCGGCAGTGCTGCCGGCAGCGGTGCTGCTGGAAGAGCCGCCGCAGGCGGTCAGGCCCAGAGCCGCGGCGGTAATGCCGGTGGCCTTCAGAAAGTCACGACGAGAAATCTTTTTCATGGTGATTCTCCTTTTCAAAAAGTTTTGTTTCATCCGAACATCCGGCGCGGCACAGGTCAGCCCGCCGGTCTCACAGTATCAGAATATCACTCCGGCAGAGCTGCGGCCATCGTTATTTTTTGTAAAGGAGGTTTTTTGCATCTTTATTTTTTGCCTTATTATTCAAATTTTACAACCCAAAACAGCATCTGTTGGGCGAAAATAACAAAACCCCCGCTGCACACCGCAGCGAGGGATTTGGTTACTTTTTTATTGTCTGGAATAGCTGCCGGGGGTGTCGCCCACGTACTTTTTAAACAGGCGGATGAAGGTGTTGATGTTTTCAAAACCGGCGCGGTCGGCAGCCGCTGCCACGGTCAGCTTTTCTTCGGCGATCAGCTTTTTGGCGTAATCGATGCGCACGCTGTTCAGATAGCTCAGCAGGTTGACGCCGGCGTGCTCTTTGAAGTACTTGGACAGGTACGGCACGCTGACCCCCAGCAGATCGGCCATGCGGGACACATTAAAATCGTGCTCGCGGAAATGCTGGCGCACACAGGAAATGCAGCGCTCCAGCAGCTCGGGCTGTGCTTCTTCGGGGCCGGGCTGATATTTGGCGGCGGCCGCCATGATCAGGGTACCGGCCAGCTCCTGCATATCGGGCTGGGTCACCACCCCATTCAGCGCGCGAGCCGTGGAGATGATCGCCCGCTGCACCTCGGCGCAGACAGCGCTGTCGGGCACATGGTTCAGCAGCTGCAGCAGAAAATCGTTGTAATACATCCGTACCAGATGCACCGACACCGTCCGCCCTACCAGATTGCTTTGGGCCGACCGGGCCAGCAGGGCACAGGCCTCTTTCCCTTTACCCGCAAACACCAGCTGAACGATCTCTTCGCTGCTGGCCAGCGACAATCGGAAGGCACCTACAGCGCCTTCCGCGCCCGGGGCCGGGCGCTCGGCCTGCTCGCACAGGGCCAGAAATTCCTCGTGCAG
>JAFULE010000105.1 GCA_017483235.1 Faecalibacterium sp.
GCCCTGCACTACGAGCACCACAAGGAAGACATCGACCTGATCCTTGAACTGGGCGCCACCACCATCCGTCTGGCCCACTACCAGCACGCACAGGAATTTTATGATCTGTGCGACGAGGCAGGTCTGGTGATCTGGGCCGAGATCCCTTACATCACCACCCACATGCCAAATGGCCGGGCCAACACCCTGAGCCAGATGGAAGAGCTGATCTGCCAGAATCGCCACCATGCCTGCATTGTGGTGTGGGGCCTTTCCAACGAGATCACCGGCGGCGGCAGCCCCCGCGACAAAGACCTGCTGGAAAACCACCGCCTGCTGAACGAGCTGGCCCACCGGCTGGACCCCACCCGCCCCACCACCATGGCAGCCATTACCATGTGCGGCATGGACGAGGAGATTGTGCACATTTCGGATGTACTGAGCTACAACCATTACTTTGGCTGGTACGGCGGCACGGTGGAGATGAACGGCCCCTGGTTTGACAAGTTCCACGCCAAGTACCCCACCACCCCCATCGGCATCAGCGAGTATGGCGCCGAGGCGCTGAACTGGCACACCAGCGAGCCGGTACAGGGCGACTACACCGAGGAATATCAGGCCTACTACCACGAAGAGATGATCAAGATGATTGCCCAGCGCCCCTGGTTGTGGGCCACCCACTGCTGGAATATGTTCGACTTTGCCGCCGATGCCCGCAGCGAGGGCGGCAAAAGCGGCATGAACCACAAGGGCCTTGTCACCTTTGACCGCAAGTACAAAAAGGACGCCTTCTTTGCCTACAAGGCATGGCTGAGCGACGAGCCCTTTGTACACCTGTGCGGCAAGCGGTACATCAACCGTGTGGAGGATGTGACCAAGGTGACCGTTTACTCCAATCAGCCGGAGGTGGAGCTGTACGCCAACGGCCAGTTGGTGGCAAAACAGGCTAAGGGCGAATATCCCTTCTTCTATTTCGAGGTGAAGAATACCGGCGAAACCGTTCTGACCGCCAAGGCCGGCGAATACACCGACGAGGGGCGCATCTGCAAGGTGGACAGCTTTGACGAAAGCTACCGCATGAAGGAAGAGGGCGTGATCATCAACTGGTTCGAGATCACCACCCGGGACGGCTACTGCTGCATCAACGACAGCATCGGCGATATTATGAAAACCCTGCGCGGCAAATGGGTGATGGGCACCCTGATGCTGGATATGCTGGGCAAGATGAAGAAAAACAAGGCCGAAGCCGCCGAGGGCAAAAAGGGTGCCGCCATGGACATCAAGCCCAACAAGGCCTTGCTGGATATGGTCAGAGGCTTTACAGTAAAGCGTATTCAGAGCATTGTGGGCATTCTGGGCATCCCCGCCTTCAGCAAAGAGGATATTCTGGCCATCAACGCCCGACTGAACAAGGTAAAAAAGATAAAGTAACCCCCGCCGCTTAATAAGCAGAAGGCTCCTGCAGCACAGTGCATGCACTGTGCTGCAGGAGCCTTTTTTTGCAACACGTTATTCGTCGTGGATGACCCGCAGGATCATCTGCTCGCCAAGATCGGTCAGTTCATCCAGCGTATACGGCAGAGTGCCGGCAAACCATTCCCGGTACAAATGGGAAAGGCCGCCCGCGCAAAAGCGGATTGCCGCCTCAAAGGACTGCTGCCGGCCAACAGCAAACGCGCTTTTGCGGCTGAGCATATACTCCACCACAATACTCACCAGCTGATCCTGCATTTTAGCCGAGGCATTCGAGTTCATCACCTTGCGGTAAAAGGAAAGATCCGACTGCAGAATGTTCTGGATCTGCCCCAGCAGCACCCGCGGCATCCGATCGAACGCCACCGATTGATCGCTGAGCACATCCCGGATGGCGTTGAAAGTTTTCTGGATCAGGCGGTCGATCACATCGGGAATATCCTGATAGTGGGCATAGAAGGTGCCGCGGTTGATCCCTGCCCGGTTGACCACATCGGTGACCGTTATTTTTTCCAGCGGCTTTTCCTGCAAAAGATCTGCCAGCGCTGCATTGATCAGTACGCGGGAGCGCACGGCGCTGCGGTATTCTGCCTTTGCCATATCAACCCTCCAAAACCAGACACTTTGCGGCGATCTGTTCAAAAACAGAAAGAGGGCCGCAGATTGATGATTGCTCGATTCTTCGGGGTTTATTATAATGAGCAAAACCACAAAAATCAATAGCTGTACAATTTTGATTTTTTGCACAACTTTAAGAAGGAGCCCGCCATGAACGAGAAAAAAAACGGCAGCTTTTTTGAAAAGCTGGCCACCCTGATCGTGGACAAGCGCACCCTGTTTTTTCTGCTGTATCTGTTTGCGCTGGTGTTCTGTGTGTTTTCGATGAACTGGGTACAGGTGGAAAACGACGTGACCACCTATCTGCCCGAAACCACCGAGACCCGGCAGGGCCTGTCTGCCATGAACGAAAACTTTTCCACCTTTGGCACCGCGCAGGTGATGGTGTCGAACATCACTGCCGACACCGCGCAGCAGCTGGCTGACCAACTGGCCGAGGTGGACGGGGTGGACATGCTGACCTTTGACACCACCGCCGACCATTACACCGATGCCGCCGCATTGTACGATGTCAGCTTTGCCGGCGGCAACTTCGACCCGGTCAGCCTTGACGCGCTGGCCCGGATCGAAGAACTGCTGGCCGGATACGATACCAGCATCTACACCATGGTGGGCTACGACGAAAATGCCATGCTGCAGCAGGAGATGGGCAGTATTCTGGTGGTGGCGGTGATTCTGATCGTTGTGGTGCTTACCCTTACCTCCCGCGCTTACATGGAGGTGCCGGTGCTGCTGCTTACCTTTGGTGCCGCCGCACTGCTGAACATGGGCACCAACTTTTTGCTGGGCAAAATCAGCTTTATCTCCGACTCGGTGGCGGTGGTGCTGCAGCTGGCACTGGCCATCGACTACGCCATCATTCTGTGTCACCGTTTTTCGGACGAGCACGAAACCAAAGATGCCCGCCAGTCGGCCATTGCCGCTCTGAGCAAGGCTATTCCCGAAATCAGTGCTTCCAGCCTGACCACAGTCAGCGGTCTGGCCGCATTGGGCTTTATGGAATTCGGCATTGGTCTGGACATGGCTTTGGTGCTGATCAAGGCCATTCTGCTCAGCCTACTGTCGGTGTTCACCCTGATGCCCGGCCTGCTGGTGCTGTTCTGCCCGCTGATCGACCGCACCCGACATCCAAAACTTCTGCCGGATATTACCCTTGTGGGCAAATTTGCGGTGGCCACCCGCCGGGTGGTGCCGGTGCTGTTTGTTGCGCTGCTGGGCGGTGCATACTGGCTGTCCAGCCAGTGCCCGTTTGCTTACAGCTATAACGATTTGCAGACCGCAAAAATGACCGAGCGGCAGACCGCCTATTTCAAAATCAAAGAAACCTTTGGCACCAGCAACATGGTGGCAGTGGTGCTGCCCAGCGGCGACTACAAAGCCGAAGCGCTGATTCTGCAGCAGCTGAATCAGCGCCCCGAGGTAAAAAGCACCATGGGGCTTGCCGGTATGGAGGCAATGGACGGCTACACCCTGACCGAAGCCCTGACCCCGCGGCAGCTTTCCGAGCTGGTTGGTATGGACTACGAGGTGGTACAGCTGCTGTACGCCACCTATGCCGCCGAGCAGGATCAGTACGGCCATATTCTGAACGGCCTGCAGGAGTATACCATCCCTCTGTTTGATATGTTCCTGTTTTTAAAAGACCAGATGGAAGCCCACAACCTGCATTTAAGCGGCGACGATCAGGCCGCGGTGGATGAGCTGTTCCGCCAGCTGGAGCTGGCCCAGGCCCAGCTTCAAAACGAACGGTACAGCCGGCTGGTGGTGTATCTGACCCTGCCCGAAGAGGGCGAAGAAACCTACGCCTTTTTGAACGAGATGCGCGGCATCATCGGGCAGTACTACGACAGCGATTATTATGTGATCGGCAATTCCAGCAGCTCGCGGGATCTGTCCGCTTCGTTTGTAAAAGACAATCTGGTCATCTCGCTTTTGTCAGCCTTCTTTGTCATTCTGGTGCTGATGTTTACCTTCCAGTCGGCAGGGCTTCCGGTGCTGCTGATCCTTGTGATTCAGGGCAGTATCTGGATCAACTTTTCCTTCCCCACCCTGCTGCATACCCCCCTGTATTTTCTGGGTTACCTGATCGTTCAGGCCATTCAGATGGGCGCCAATATCGACTACGCCATCGTCATTTCCAGCCATTATCAGGAAATGAAAGCCCATATGCCCCACAAGCAGGCCATTGTCCATGCGCTGAACGCAGCCTTCCCCACCGTATTTACCTCGGGCAGCATCATGGCAGCTGCCAGCATTCTGATCGGCAACATGTCGGCTCAGCCGGTCATTGCCATTCTGGGCACCTGCCTGGGCCGCGGTACCCTGATCTCGATCATTCTGGTGCTGTTTGTACTGCCCGCCACGTTGGTGCTGGGCGATTCGATCATCGAACGCACCAGCTTTACCCTGAAAGTTCCCGAAAGCAAAGCGCGTGCCGCCACCGGCACCATGCGGGTACAGGGCCATGTGCGGGGCTATATTTCCGGCGTGGTGGATGCCGACATCAACGGCGTCATCCATGGCCAGCTGAACGCCTCGATTGCAACCGAGGGGCAGATCACCGAAGGAGGTGCCGACCATGAATAAGCGCTTTTTTTCGCTGCTGCTGTGCTGTGCTTTTGCCTTGACCGCCGCACTGCCGGTGTGGGCGGCAAAACAGCAGCCCACATCCACCCTGCTGACCATTGACAGCGCCGAAGAATTTTTACAATTTACCGAGCATTGCCGGCTGGACCGCTACAGTCAGAACCTGCAGGTTACTCTGCAGGCTGACATCGACCTGAGCGGCACCGGCTTTGCCGGGGTACCCATTTTCTGCGGCAGCTTTGAGGGCGACGGCCATACCATTGCCGGATTGGAGATTACTGCCGAAGGCACGGCACTGGGGTTGTTCCGCTATCTGACAGCCGACGCTGTGGTGCAGAACCTGACCGTTGAGGGCCAGGTAACACCCGAAGGCAGCCGCAGCCGGGTGGGCGGCATTGCCGGCGAAAACGCAGGCCTTATTCTGAACTGCCGCTTTGCCGGAACGGTTTCCGGCGGCGACCGGGTGGGCGGCATTGCCGGCCGCAACACGGTGACCGGCATCATTCAAAGCTGCCATACCGCCGGCGATGTGCATGGCAACCACTTTGTGGGCGGCATTGCCGGCGACAACACCGGTGTGGTACGCAGCTGCGAAAATACTGCCGCCGTAAACACCACCGAACAGCAGAACACCGTTGAGCTGGGCGACATCACCCTGGACACCCTGACCAATGCCGAAGCAACCAATACGGTTACCGACATCGGTGGTATTGCCGGTGTGAGCAGCGGCGTACTGCGCGAGTGCACAAACCGGGGCGAGGTGGGCTACCGCCAGATGGGCTATAACATTGGCGGCATTGCCGGCACTCAGAACGGTTACATAACCGGCTGCGAAAACTACGCTCCGGTACAGGGCCGCAAAGAGGTAGGCGGTATTGTTGGCCAGTTGGAGCCCGCCACTGTGATCGAGTACAGCGCCGACACGCTGCAGA
>JAFULE010000106.1 GCA_017483235.1 Faecalibacterium sp.
GAGGCTTACGACGAGGAGCATCTGGTCGACGCCAAGGGCAAGGAGGATGTGCGTGTTGTGATGCATCTGCATCCCGCGCTGGCTCCCTTCAAGTGCGCCGTGCTGCCCCTGAGCAAAAAGCTGGGCCCCAAGGCGATGGAGATCCGCAACGAGCTGGCTAAGTACTTTATGGTGGACTACGACGACGCCGGTTCCATCGGCAAGCGTTACCGCCGCGAGGACGAGATCGGCACCCCCTTCTGCATCACCGTGGACTTTGACACCGTGGGTGACGAGGCCAAGGGTATTGTGGCCGATAACTGTGTCACCGTTCGTGACCGCGACACCATGGAGCAGGTCCGTATGCCCATCAGCGAGCTGAAGAACTATATCGAAGAGAAGATTCAGTTCTGATTCCATCCCCCACAATAGAAAGAAGCAGAAAAACCGCTTGTCCTGTTACGGATAAGCGGTTTTTTGCAATCAAGTGATTCTGATTACTGTTTCAATAACTTCTGCATCAGCTTCCAGCAAAGGGACATGTGCGCGTCCAGCACAAAATCATGGATCTCTTTAATGGGTGCTGTGTCAAATTCCGGGGCCGATGGGCCGACCCATACAGCAAAATGACGGATGCTTTGTTCGATTGTGTGTATCGTGCGGCCAATTTTTCCACAAGGAGGGAACAGCCTTTCCGGAATTGTGAGGATCAGCTGCATGACTTTATAAAATGCCCAGGCAAATAGCCGCATAGGTGCGGTTGCCTTCCAGGAGCGGGAAGAATAAATGGCTCGCGCCGTCTGACGCAATTCACATTCATAGCGTTCCTGCTCCAATGCGCTGCGGTTATCATCCGGGTGCCAGAATAAACGGAATACATCCTGCATGGGCAGATTGCAGTAATATTGGGCCGTTTTATGGAAGACCATTTCACGATAATGGTCGATATAATCCCGACGAGTAATGAAACTGTTGCTCTCGGCAGGCACCTTGTAAATACTGGTGGCCTTGTCGGTAACCGCAAAAGAAGTACGGCAAACCAGCCGCATCCACAAATCCCAGTCTTCCAGTGCATCCAGTTCCACGTCGAGCCCACCGCATTCCAAAGCGAGATCACGCCGGAACACGGCGGCTTGAATGGGGATTGGATTGGTCTTGAAAAAATAAGCCGGGCTAAGCTGGGTGTAACAGATGTTTTTCTTTTTGACAAAACGATAGTCGACTGATTTGGCGTTTTCGCAGCTGCCTTTCACAGAGCCGGCAATGAATAAACCGCAGTTCGGGTTTTCCTCAATCAGGCATGCCATCACCTCAAAATGCTCGGCAAACAGGTAGTCGTCATCATCCAAAAAACAAACATATTCCGTTTCAGCTGCCTGAATGCCGGTGTTTCCGGCCACGCAGCGGCCAGCCTGTGTGCACAGCGGCAGATACCGAAGATCAAGCCATTGGCTGGCAGCTTGTGTCACTTGTTGTGCCTGTGGGTGTTCGCCATCTTCAACAACAATTACCTGAAAATTTTTGTATGTCTGATTTCGCAGATTTTCCAAAGTCAGGGCAAGAACGTCCGGCCTTTGATACGTGCGGATCACAACGGTGAACCGGGGGGCGGTACGCGGCAATCGATTTGGATAAAAGGCACCGGAACGGGCAAATTCATAATCCAACCCCAGAAAAGTCGGGGCAAAGCCACTGGGCTGAACCTGCTCGCGATAAAAACGTCGATAGGACTGCTTGCAGGGGTTGATCATCTGCAGCTGCTTGTGGAAAGGTTCCTGTACGCCGGCAAGTGTTTTCAGTGTTTCGGGATTGCGTTGTACCAGCTGATCCCATTCACGGATTTGTTCCTTTGTGCCGTACTTATAGCGCAAAACCAGATTGGAAGAGATGGAACCGGCAATCTGGGCGGGTTTGGCTTCGCCCGGTGTCTGGTAAGCATAATGCCAGGTACAGGCTGCAGGTACATACTTGATTTTATAGCCGGCCAGCCGGATGCGCCAGCTCAGCTCCACATCTTCACCATACATAAAGATGCTTTCGTCAAAGCCGCCTGTCTTTTCAAGCACTGTGCGGCGTACAGCAAAGGCTGCACCGCTGGCCCAACTGGTTTCCATTGTGACGGGGTCGTAATACTTGGGGTGCTCATAAGGAAACTGGCGCATCTCGAAGGCGCCCCATTGCGCATCGCTGTCAGAAATGCATTCCTCCAGTCGTTGCAATGCGTCCGGAAAGATTTCGGTGTCAATGTTAAAAAAGACAACCATTTCACCGCAACCGGCTTGTGCGGCACGGTTGCTGGCTGTACCAAAGCCTTTGTTTTCTGTCTGAGGAAGAATTTCAAATGCAGAAAAAGTGGTTTGATATTGTTCTTTCAGCTGCTGCAGTACCGCAATGGTATCATCCGTGGAGGCATTGTCGGCAAAGTATAGCCCAATCTGCTGCTTATCGTAATTCAGCTGTGCCAATGCCTGTACGCAGTTGTTCAGCCATTTGGAAGAGTTATAGGCAGCAAAACAAAAGTCGAATGTCATGGATGAAAAGCTCCTTACGATCATAAATGTACGCCAAAGCTGTATGAGTGACACAATAAAATTGTAATAGGGATAAACGATGAAGTCAAGTTTGCATTGTGCAGCATGTGTGCAGACTGGACGAAAATCGCAGAGTACGCTATACTACTGCTATAAATGATGAAAACCGAAAGGAATTTTTGCGTTATGAATACTGCTTTGCTAAAAAAATACGCCGACTTTATCATCCGCGTCGGTGTAAACGTTCAGCCCGGCCAGACCCTGATCATCAACGGTGTGCTGGAAACCGCCCCTCTGACCCGCCTGTGCGTCAAGGCTGCCTTTGAAGCCGGTGCCCGGGATGTGCGTGTGGATTGGGCCGACGAAGCCTGCAGCCGCATCCGGATGGAGATGGGCAGCGAGGAGGCCCTGTGCGATGTAAAGCCTTACGTGCTGCGCAGCTATCTGGACTTTGCCGAGAGCGAGGGCGGTGTGTGCGTACTGCATCTGCTGGCCGATGATCCCGAGGTGTATGCCGGTCTGGATGCTGCCAAGATCAACCGGGTGGGGCTGGCCCGCCGCACCGCGCTCAAGCCCTGGCGTGTGTACACGATGAACGATAAGGTGCAGTGGTGCATTGCCGCCATGCCCAGCGAGTCGTGGGCCAAGCTGATCTTCCCCGAACTGCCTGCACAGGAAGCCATCGAAAAACTGTGGGCCGCTATTTTTGATGTCTGCCGTGTCACCGGCGGTGATCCGGTAGGGGAATGGCGTGCCCATCTGGACAAGCTGGTGGATCTGAAGGACAAAATGAACGCATACGATTTCGAATCGGTGCATTTTACCAGCAGCAACGGCACCGACCTGACCATCGGGCTGGCCGACGGCGCTGTGTGGGAGTCTGCCTGCAGCACCGACGATCGCGGCACCGTATTCCTGCCCAACATCCCCACCGAAGAGGTGTTCATAGCCCCCCATAAGGACAAGGTGAACGGTATTGTATACGGCACCAAGCCTTATGCCTACAACGGCCAACTGATCAAGGATTTCTGGGTGCGCTTTGAAAACGGCAGGGTTGTCGAGCATGGCGCGGCCGAAAACGCTGCCCTGCTGGGCGAACTGCTGGACACCGACGAAGGTGCCCGCGGCATTGGCGAAGTGGCGCTGGTGCCTGCCAGCAGCCCCATCAACCGCATCGGCTTGCTGTTCTACAACACCCTGTTTGACGAAAATGCGGCCTGCCATATCGCCTTTGGTGCCAGCTATCCCGGCACCTGCGTGGGCGGTAAAGAGATGACGGAAGAGCAGCTGCTGGCCCACGGCATGAACCAGTCGGCCATCCACGAGGATGTGATGGTGGGTGCCGAGGATACCTGCATCACCGGCCTGACCCGCGACGGCCGCACCGTGCAGATTTTCGAGGGCGGCGAATGGGTGCTGTGAAGGCGTGCTGCTAACTTTTTAACTGCGAAGTCTTGCATTTTATAAAAAGATATGGTATAGTATATTAGTACGTTAATAAACCAAATGGAAAGTGGGCCGCAAGGTCCGCTTTTCTTGTTTATCTGGAGGTTTTTGCATGGCAAACAGGGCAGGCGGAAGCACTGTGCAGCGGGTAGAAGCGCTGGTTCGCCCCGTAGTCGAGCAGATGAATCTGCGGCTGTGGGATGTTGTGTTTGAAAAGGAAGGGCCGGATTGGTACCTGCGCATTCTGGTGGATAAGCCGGACGGCACCATGGATACCGATACCTGTGCGGATCTGTCCCATGCCATCGATCCCATTCTGGACGAAGCCGACCCCATCAGCCAGAGCTACTATCTGGAAGTGGGCAGCCCCGGCCTTGGCCGTAAGATCAGCCGTGCCGAGCATTACGACGCGGTGGTGGGCCAGAAGATCGCCGTCAAGCTGTTCCGCCCCGATGCTTCGGGCCGCCGCGAATTCAGCGGTGTGCTGCAAAGCCGCGAAGGCAGCACCGTCACGGTGCTGTGCGACGGGCAGGCAGTAAGCTTTGAAACCTCTGCAGCTTCCCGCGTGAAGCTGTGCGACGACGAGGACCTGTTCGGCTGAGCCGGACTTTACCATACAAAGGATACAACAGTACAGGAGGAAAAAGAAAAATGGCAAGCAACAACGAATTTTTCGAAGCTCTGGCAATGCTCGGCAGCGAGCGTGGTCTGGATCCGGAATATCTGCTGGAAAAGATCAAGGCTGCGATCGTGATCGCGGTCAAGAAGAACTACGAAGTGGAAGAGGATAACGTTCTGGTCGAAATCGACCCCGAAAAGGGCAAGTTCGGTGTTTCGCTGGTGCGCGACATCGTCGAGGATGATATGGTCGAAAACGACCGCACTCAGGTGGCTGTTTCGGATGCCCAGCAGGTGCGCAAGAGCTACAAAGTGGGTCAGCGTATGGTCACTACCCTGAAGACCAAAGAGTTTGGCCGCATTGCCGCCCAGACTGCCAAGCACGTCATCCGTCAGGGCATCCGCGAGGCCGAGCGCAATCAGCAGCTGAGCGAGATGCAGTCCAAGAGCCACGAGATCATTCTGGGTACCGTTACCCATGTGGATCCCGAAAAGGGCATTGTCAGCCTGAATCTGGGCAAGGGCGGCGACGCCATTCTGCCCCGCAACGAGCAGGTGGCCGGCGAAACCTACACCGAAGGCCAGCAGCTGCAGGTCTACGTGGTGGATGTGGTGCCCGGCGACCGCGGCCCCCGCATCATGATCAGCCGCACCCATCCCGGCCTTGTCAAGCGCCTGTTCGAGATGGAAGTGCCCGAAATCTACAACGGCACCGTTGAGATCAAGGCCATCAGCCGCGAGGCCGGCGCACGCACCAAGATGGCGGTCTGGTCCAGCGACGCCAACGTCAACCCTGTGTCGGCCTGCATCGGCAACTACGGCAGCCGTGTGGCCGCTGTGGTCGAAAAGCTGGGCGGTGAAAAGATCGACATCGTCAAGTGGAGCGAGGACGTCAGCGAGTTTATCTCGGCTGCCCTCAGCCCCGCCAAGGTGGTCAAGGTCGAGCTGCTACCCGGCGAAACCCGCAGCTGCAAGGTCACCGTGCCCGATCATCAGCTGAGTCTGGCCATCGGCAACAAGGGCCAGAATGCCCGCCTGTGCGCCCGCTTGACCGGCTATAATATTGATATCCGCCCCGAAAGCGGTTACTACGGCGAAGACGACGACAGCGTGCAGAACTAAACCGCAGCCCTTGTAAAGGAGATGACCGCAGATGGTGCAGAAAAAGATCCCGATGCGGCGCTGCGTCGGCTGCATGGAATCCAAACCCAAAAAACAGCTGGTTCGTGTGGTAAAAAATGCCGCCGGTGAGATCAGCATGGATCTGGTGGGCAAAAAGCCCGGCCGTGGGGCCTATGTGTGCCCCGATGCGGCCTGCCTGGCCAAGGCACAAAAGAAAAAGGCGCTGGAGCGCGCCTTTGAAACCGCCATTCCCGATGAGGTGTACGCTGCGCTTACCGCCCAGCTGGCCGCCTCGCAGGAAGGAGGGAACTGACGGTGCCCAACAAAAAAGCAAAACCCGCAAAGCCCCAGCTGCCCCCCGAAGAAGCCCTGTACCAGACCCTTTCGCTCTGCCGCAAGGCCGGCAAGCTGGTCACCGGCTTCGACGCAGTGGAAGAAGCTGTGATCAAAGGCAAGGCCTGGCTGGTGCTTACCGCCGCCGATGCCAGCCCCAAAACGGTGGCCCGCATGCAGCAGTCGGTGGGCGATCTGGTGGATGTGCTGCCCATGCCTCTTACCCAGGCACAGCTGGCGGCCGTCAGCCGCAAGCCGGTGGCGGTGTATGCCGTTATCGACCGCAATCTGGGTGCTTTGTGCTATCAAAAGCTTGAACAGTGCCAAAACCTCAAGAATAAGGAGGAAATCAGCGAATGATCATTAAATATAAAGTCAGCGATTTTGCCAAGGATATCAATCAGCAGCCCAAGGCTCTGGCCGATGCCCTCACCGTGTTTACCGGTGCGGCCAAAAAGACCAGTGCCAATCTGGAAGAGGGCGAGCTGAATTTCCTGCTGGATAAGCTCACCCGCGACAATGCCGAGACCAGTCTGGAAGCCTACCTGAAAAGCGGTGTGAAGGAGGAGCCCAAGCCCGCTGCTCCCGAAAAGAAGGCTGCCGAGCCCCAGAAGGCCGGCAAACCCCAGCAGCAGGGCAAAAAGCCCCAGCAGCAGAATGCCCCTGCCGCAAAGCCTGCCCAGACCGAGCCCCAGCGCAAAAAGCGCGAGGAGAAGACCGTCTCCTTCAGCGAGCTGGCCAAGCAGACCGGGGCCAAAGCCCCCGCTGCCGCCAAGCAGGCTGTCGAGGTCAAGCTGGAAAACAAGCAGGTCACCGTCGATACCCGTACCGTTGACCTGAACGTGGATCGTTTCGACGCCCGTTACGACGACCTGGCTTCCACCAAGAACACCGAGAACCGCCGCAAGCCCACCCCGCAGGGCAACAAGCAGAAGTTCACCCAGCGCAACCAGCGCCAGAAGCAGCAGTTCCAGAAGGGCAAGCGCGAAAGCGAGTTCGAGCGTCTGCAGCGCATCCAGCTGGAAAAGGCCCGCAATGCCCAGCTGAAGGTGATGATCCCCGACGAGATCACCGTGGGCGAGCTGGCTACCCGTCTGAAGCAGCAGGCCGGCAAGGTCATTGCCAAGTTCATGCAGATGGGCGAGATGCACGCCATCAACGATGTGATCGATTTTGACACCGCCGCCCTGATCGCCGAGGAGTTCAACGCCAAGGTCGAGCGCGAGGTTCACGTTTCCATCGAAGAGCGTCTGTTTGTGCAGGAGGAGGACTCTGCCGAGGATCTGGTCGAGCGTCCCCCCGTGGTTTGTGTCATGGGTCACGTCGACCACGGCAAAACCTCCATTCTGGACGCCATCCGCAAAACCAACGTTACCGCAGGCGAAGCCGGTGGTATCACCCAGGCCATCGGCGCCTACCAGGTCAAGATCAACGACAGCGTCATCAGCTTCCTGGATACCCCGGGCCACGAGGCTTTCACCTCCATGCGTGCCCGCGGCGCCAATATGACCGATATTGCTATTCTGGTGGTTGCCGCCGACGACGGCATCATGCCCCAGACCGTTGAATCCATCAGCCATGCCAAGGCCGCCGGCGTTAAGGTAATCGTGGCCATGAACAAGATGGATAAGCCCACCGCCAACCCCGACCGCGTGAAGGAAGGCCTGACCCAGTACGGCATCGTGCCCGAAGACTGGGGTGGCGATGTGGCCTGCGTGCCGGTATCTGCCCTGAAGGGCACCGGCATCGAGGACCTGCTGGAGCGTATCGCTCTGGAGGCCGAGTTCATGGAGCTGAAGGCCAACCCCAACCGCCGCGCCAAGGGCGCCGTGGTCGAGGCCCGTCTGGACAAGGGCCAGGGCACCATTGCCACCATTCTGGTGTAGAACGGCACCCTGCATGTGGGCGATGTGATCATCGCCGGCACTGCCGTGGGCCGTGTGCGTACCATGCGCGACGACAAGGGCCGCAATGTTACCTCTGCCGGCCCCTCCAAGCCGGTCGAGATCACCGGCCTGACCGAAGTTCCCCAGGCCGGCGATGCCTTCGAGGCTGTTGAAGACGAGCGTCTGGCCCGCGAACTGGCTTCCAACCGCGCTGCCGCCATCAAGGAAAAGCAGTTTGCTGCATACACCAAGGTCACTCTGGATAACCTGTTTACCCAGATGGCTCAGAACGACATGAAGGAACTGACCATCGTGGTCAAGGCCGACGTGCAGGGCTCGGCCGAGGCGGTCAAGCAGAGCCTGGAGAAAATCTCCAACGACGAAGTGCGCGTGCGCGTCATTCATGCCGGCGTTGGCGCCATCAGCAAGTCCGACGTGGACCTGGCCGATGCCTCCAACTCCATCATCATCGGCTTCAACGTCCGTCCCGACCCTGTGGCCAAGGACGCCGCCGCCCAGACCCGCGTGGAAATGCGTATGTACCGCGTCATTTACGACGCTATCAACGACGTGACCGACGCTATGAAGGGCATGCTGGCACCCAAGTTCCGCGAGGTTGCTCTGGGCGAGCTGCAGGTGCGTCAGGTCATGCACATCAGCAGTGTTGGCACCGTTGCCGGCTGCCGTGTGACCCGCGGCAAGATCACCCGCGACAGCAAGGTGCGCGTGGTGCGCGACGGCATCGTGATCACCGAAGACGAGATCGCTTCGCTGCGTCGCTTTAAGGACGACGTCAAGGAAGTGGCCGAAGGCTACGAGTGCGGCGTTACCCTGAACAAGTTCAGCGACGTGAAGGAAGGCGACGTGTTCGAAGCCTTCAAGATGGAAGAATACCGCGATTGATCCGGCTGCAGGCAGGGCGGGGCGTGAACAAACACGCCTGCGCCGCTGCTGCCGCGAACCGATAGGAGAGTACAATGTCTCAAAAGAACATGGGGCGTCTGGCGCAGGATATGAAGCGCGAACTGATCGCGATCATCGGCCGGCTGAAGGACCCCCGCCTTGAGGGCGGGCTGCTGACCATTACCCGCCTGGATGTTACCCCCGATCTGGATACTGCCAAGGTTTATGTCAGCGTGATGGGCCGCCCCGACGGGGCCAAGCCCGCCATCGACGCGCTGAACCGCGCTGCGGGCCATGTGCGCACCGAGGTCAGCCGCAAAATGCACATCCGCAAGGCCCCCCGCTTCGTGTTTGTCGAAGACGGCGGCGCCGCCTATGCTGCACACATCAACGAGGTGCTGCGTAATCTGAATGTGACCAGCGAAGCAGACGAAGAACCGTCTGCCGACGAGGAGTAAGCAAGAGCCGGCGCGAAAGGACGGACTTTTTATGACCGAACACCTGAATATCGAGCAGATGGCCCAGAAGCTGGCGTCCGCCGATCACTATCTGATTGTTTGCCACAAAAATCCCGACGGCGACACCATCGGCTGCGCCGGTGCACTGTATCATGCGCTGACCGCTCTGGGCAAAACCGCTGCGGTGATCTGCGCTGATCCCATTCCCGCCCGGTATGCCTACACCGGCATCAAGCTTTACGACGGCAGCTATCAGCCCGAAACGGTGGTTTCGGTGGATATTGCCAGCCTGCAGCTGTTTGGCGAACGCAACGATGTGCCCCAGCTGACCCGTCACGTGGATCTGTGCATCGACCATCACGCAGGCAACGGCGGCTTTGCCGATTTTACCCTGCTGGATGCTTCCGCTGCGGCGGCGGCCGAGGTGATGACCGACCTGATCGAGGCACTGGGGGTGCAGCTGACCCCCCAGATGGCCGACTGTCTGTATACCGGCCTTTCCACCGACACCGGCTGCTTCAAGTTCCCCAGCACCACGGCCCGCACCCACGCGGTGGCGGCCCGTCTCATCGAGGCCGGCGCCGATGTGCAGCGGCTGAATAAACTGCTGTTTGAAACCCGTTCCCCCCAGCGCATGGAGATCGAGCGGATGGCTTTGAACAGTTTGGAATATCATTTCGACGGCCGCTGTGCGGTCATCTGTCTGGATCGCGATCAGATCGCCGACAGCGGGGTCGAACCTGCCGATCTGGAGGATCTGACCGGCCTGCCCCTGACCATTGCCGGGGTGCAGGTGGGTCTTACCCTGCGCCAGCAGCCCGGCGGCAGCTGCCGCATCAGTGTGCGCACCGTGGCCGGTATGGACGCCTGCGCCATTGCCCGTCGGTTGGGCGGCGGTGGCCACAACCGTGCAGCCGGCTGCGAGCTGGAAGGCAATCTGGATAACGCCAAGGCCGCCATTCTGGCCGAGGTGGAAGCCGAACTGACCGCAATGGACGAGGCCGCTGCTGCCGCAGCCGAACAGGAGGAAGCGTGATGCAGGGCATCCTTGTGGTGGATAAACCCACCGGCTGGACCAGCTTTGACGTCATTGCCAAGCTGCGCGGCGTGCTGGGCACCCGCAAGCTGGGACATTCCGGCACGCTGGACCCCATGGCCACCGGCGTGCTGCCGGTGTTCTGCGGCGGTGCCAGCAAAGCAGTGGACCTGCAGCAGAATCACGACAAAACTTACCGTGCGGTGCTGCGGCTGGGCCTGCGCACCGACACTGGCGATATCACCGGCCAAACGCTGGAAAGTGCCCCGGTCACCGCGGGCGAGGCCGAGCTGCTGGCGGTGCTGCCCCGGTTTGTGGGCGAGCAGACCCAGATCCCGCCCATGTATTCGGCGGTCAAGGTAAACGGCGTGCCACTGTACAAAATCGCCCGCAAAAACAGCGAAAAAGGGCAGGGGACCATCCCCGAGCCCGAGCGCAAAGCCCGGC
>JAFULE010000107.1 GCA_017483235.1 Faecalibacterium sp.
CGCCTTCATGGCCGCAAAGCTCTGCTCGAAATCCAGCTCGGAGGTATCCAGCAGCACCGCATCCTCGGCCTGCCGCAGGGGGGCGGCGGCGCGGTGGCTGTCCTGATAATCGCGTTGCTTCATGTCGGCCAGCACCGTTTCAAAATCGGCATTCTGGCCTTTTTCCAGCAGCTCGGCCAAGCGGCGCCGGGCGCGGGCCTCGGCACTGGCGGTAAGGAAGATTTTGACCGTGGCGGTGGGCAGCACCACGGTACCGATGTCGCGGCCGTCCATCAGCACATTCTGGCTGGCGGCCAGATCCCGCTGCTGCTGCAGCAGAAAGGCGCGCACCACCGGGTGGCTGCTAACCGCCGAGGCGGCCATGCCAACCTGCTCGGTGCGAATGGCCGCCGACACGTCCTCGCCGTTCAGGTAGATGTGCTGGGTACCGTCGATCACCTGCAGGGTCAGGGTGATGCCGGGCAGCAGCGGCTGCACCTGTTCCACATTTTTGGGGTCTTTGCCGGCCCGCAGGGCATACAGGCCGATGGCGCGGTACATGGCGCCGGTGTCCACATAAACATAGCCCAGCTCTTTGGCCAAGCGCTTGGCCAGACTGGATTTGCCGGCCCCGGAGGGCCCGTCAATGGCAACAGAGATCATAAATCAGAGGCTCCTTTGTACAGATTATGCGCAGCGAAGCGCATTTTTTTGTAAAATTACTGCGGCAGATTGGCTGCAAAGGCCTGCGCGGTGCACCATGCGATCTGCAGGTTATAGCCGCCGGTGTAGGCATCCACATCCAGCACCTCGCCCGCAAAATACAATCCTGCGGCGGTTTTGCTGGCCATGGTTTTGGGGTCCACCTGCCGCACATCCACGCCGCCGGCGGTGATCACCGCGTGGGCCAGATCGCCCCGGGCGGTAATGGGCACCCGCCAGTGCTTGATCAGCTGCACCAGCTGCTGTTTCTGTTCGCGGGTGATCTGGTTGGCCTTGGTGGCCGGGTCGATGCCCCAGCGCGCCACCATCACCGGCTGCATACTGGCCGGCAGAAGCTTGACCAGAGCCCCCTGTGCCGCATGGTTTGCCAGCAGGGCAAAATCGCGGGTGATGCGCTCATACAGCTGCTGCTCGCTGAGGGCGGGCTTCAGGTCGATGCTGGCAACATAGCGGTGCTGCTTCAGATCGCCCAGATGGCTGGAGGCCGACAAGGTCAGCGGCCCGCTGATGCCAAAATGGGTAAACAGCATTTCGCCCATTTCGCTGAAGATAGGCTTTTCGTCCTGCAGCAGGGTGAGGGTGACGTTTTTCAGCGACAGGCCCATCATCTTTTTGCAGTCCTTGTCGGAACTGATCAGACTGACCAGACTGGGCACCGGCTCGACGATGGTGTGCCCGGCCTGTTTGGCCAGCGCGTAGCCGTCGCCGGTGGAACCGGTGACCGGATAGCTGACGCCGCCGGTGGCCACCAGCACAGCGTCGGCATACAGATTTTTGCCCGAAACGGTTTTTACGCCGCGGCAAATAAACTGCGGCCCCTTCTGCTTTTTTGCCTTGGGGGCATGCTTTTGCTTTTTTCCTTCGAGCAGCACAGGTTCTTCGCAGACCGGCTGGGCCGGGGTGACCGGCTCCACAATCAGCTCTGCCGCACCATCGTGCAGGATGCGGGCATCGGCCGCATACCGCAGCAGCGCCTGCCGGATTTCTTCGGCCTTATCCGACACCGGAAACACCCGACGGCCGCGCTCGACCTTGAGCGCAACCCCCAGTTCCTCGAACAGATCCATGGCCTTTGCCGGTGGAAAGGCCGACAGCGAGGAATACAGAAAACGGGCGTTGGTGCGCACGTTCTGCAAAAACTCTTCTTCATTGCAGGCATTGGTCACATTGCAGCGGCCTTTGCCTGTGACAAGGATCTTCTGGCCGGGCTTTTCGGTGTGTTCCAGCACGGTAACGGTATGGCCCAGCCGCGCAGCGGCACCGGCAGCCATCAGGCCGGCAGCGCCTGCGCCGATGATGATAACATTGGACAAGGTTGGTTCCTCTTTCTCAGCGGATGGTTCGGTTGGCCCAGCAGGTTTCGACCTGCCAGCGGCCCTGCATCACGCCCACCCCGGCAAACAGGATGAGCAGCGGATGCACAGTGGACAGATACATGACATAGGTGCCGATGTTGAAGGCGGCAACCTCCATAAAGGCGATCATGGCGCAGCGCAGCAGTGCCATGGCCACAAGGCCCAGCAAAATCAGCCACACAAGCAGCCCGTCGGCGGTTTTGCGGCGCAGCATCTGCACCGCATCGCGCACCAGCCGCACCACTGCCCAGACCAACAGGATCGGAACGGCCACCGAATACACCATTTGTATCATGTTGAACAGCGTATAAATCTGAAGCTGCCGGGGGGTATGATACGGGATATCGGTGTAGGGAACGGCAGAATAGGTGGGCACGCTGCCCACATACGCTGCAATTTCCATTGCCTGCTCCGGCGTGGCAAAGCTGAGCTGCTCTTTAAAATAACAGCTGCAGTCCTGAAAGGTAGCACAGTAATAAAAGCTGTAGAAAGCTTCTTGAATGGTGGGCAGCACATGGTATCCCCTGATGATAGGGGTGGTACTGCTTCGCGGGCCCGCTGCAGCGGTCAGCACACCGCTGTCAATGGCTTTATTGATGCCGTCGGCCACACTTTGCCAGTAGGCCGCCGCTTGCTGTGCATCCGCATAAATTCCCTCTTCCTGCGCAGCGCGGCGCAGCACCCAGTAAAAGCTGCCGGCTGCGTAGTCTTTCAGCTTCGAGTTCATATAGCCGTTCTGGATGTGGGGGTTTTCCTCCAGCCATTTCTTCAGCGGCTGCAATTCAGGCACCGCTTCGTACAGCTTCATGCGCACATCTTCGGGCACCGGCACCAGATTACGCTCGTTTTCGTGTTCGATGCGGGTCATGGCACCGTAGGCGGCCGCAAAGCTGCCGGAAGAAAAATCGCTGGTGGTAAACACCCCATAGTGTTTATAGTTCATGGCACTCATGCCCAGCACAAACACCGTCACCAGCGCATACGGCACCGCAAGTGCGGCACAGCGGGCCAGCTTTTTGTCCAGCCCTTTTTCGCGCAGAATGTACACGGCGGTGATCACGGTGGCCACCAGCGCAAAGGGGGCCAGCCAGATACCATCTTCACGGGTAACATATGCGCTGCCAAAGCCAAGGCCGGCCAGCACCAGCCACAGCCAGTAGCTGCGCAGCCCTTTTTTATAGCGCAGGGCACAGCCGATCATGCCGGCGAAAAACAGAAGGCATTCGCTGGGGAAGATATTGTCGCGGTACACGCGCAGGGTAAAGCTGGCTGCAGCTGCCGGGTTTGCCGCCAGCGCTGCAAACAGCAGAAACCGGCTCTTGTTGCGCTGCAGCACCGGGGCAAAGGCGAAGGCGGCCGCCAGCGCAGCACAGCACAGCAGCAGCTGGCCGGCCATCAGATACGGCAGCCCCACGGCATTGCACAGTGCAAGCCACACCGCAAAAAACATCTGCTTGGACAGGGTAAGATAGTTATATTCCCCCAGCCAGTTGCCCTGCGTGATGCTGCGTGCCGCCTCGTACATGAGTTCATCGTCGATGGGCGCACCGCCCACCCAGACATAAACCTGCTGGTGCTGGGCCAGCACCAGCTTTGCCGCAAACACACAGGCCACCAGAACCCAGAAGGCCAGCGGTGACATATCCTTTTTCAAAACTGCTTTCAGCTTATTCACTGCGTACTCCTTTTACCGGTAACCGGACAGGTTTATTTCTGAATCTTTTCAATGCCCTCGATCAGATTGGTCTGGCGCTTGAAGGTAAACTCCAAAATCAGGCACAGATACTTCAGCGCAATGGCAAACAGGGCAAACAAACCCGCAAAACCGGCGGTCAGAACAAACATGGTGGTGGTCCAGCCTTCGATGGGGGCGCCGCCCAGATACACCGCCAGGGTATACATCAGCTCGGCCAGGGCCAGCACCAGCATGGCACCGGTCAGACCAAGGCTTGCTTTATAGCCTGCATCGGTATACAGGGCCAGGCTGTCGATGGCAAGACCAAAGCGGCCCTCGTTCTGTTTGGACACGGTGCCTTTGAACAGCAAATCGCTCATCTTCAGGCCGCTGGCCGCATAGGCAGCCTTGCGGTAGGGCAGTCGGGCCGACACCGCGTGCACCCGATTGATGGCGCGGCGGCTGACCAGACGGAATGCATCGGTACGCAGCTGATAAGCCGAGCGGCTGTTGGCGTTAAACACCTTGTAGAACAGCTTGCTGGAAACCCGCTGGGTGTCGGGGCAGACCGACACAATATCGCTGCCCTTCATGGCAGTGTCGTAGGCATCATCCACCATCTGCCAGGGCCATGGTGCCTGCGGGCAGTCAAATTCGTAGACATAATCACCGATGGAGCAATCCAGACCAGCATTCATTGCAATTTCCACACCCTGATACAGGCTCATGTGGATGATGGTCAGCGGCTTTTTCAGATCCTTGGCCCATTCTTTCAGCAGGCCGACCGTATCATCGGTGCAGCGGTCGTCCACTGCGATCAGCTCGTACTGCTCAAAGCGGGCATCCAGCCGCTCGTTCAGGGTGCGGAAAAAGGGCACCACCGCATCCTGTGCGTTGTTCAGGTATACCACTGCCGAAATAAAATTCTTTTCCTTGTGTTCAGCCATTGTCAAGCACCTCATCCAAATCGTAAACGGTATTGATCTTGCCCGAAAGCACACTGACGAAGGTAGGTTCGGCGGTAAATTTACGCACCACAGTGGGGCGCGAATCATCGATTTCGCTGGCCTTCAGGATCGGCTTCATGCTGAACAGGCTGGAATGGTATTCAAAGCCGTATTCTTCCCGCAGATACTTGCGGGCAAGGCGGCTCATGTAGGGCCAGGCACTTTCGGGCTTGGCCGGGCAGTCGTTGCAGTTGTACAGATCGCCCGGCTTGCACAGGCCGCCCGAATGGGCCTGACAGTCGAAGGTTGCCACCGGCTCGTAGCTGGTGTTGTGGGGGGTAAAGGTGACCGCGCTCATGCTGTGCAGACCGGTGCGGCCAAAGGGCATGATGGAGAAGAAGGGGCCGTCCATTACAGTAATGCCCACATCCTTGAATGCAGGCGACACGGTACACAGGATCATCTCGCACAGTTCATACTTGATTTTAAACGGCTCAAAGCCCATCATCTGATGTACGTCGTTTACACCGGCGTAGGTTGCATTCAGCAGGAAAGGCGCTTCGGCGGTGATATCCCCTGCCTTTACCTGCCACACGCTGCCCGCCTGTTTGATACTTTCGGGCTTATGGCTGTAGGCGATCTCCACATTGGGCAGCAGGGCCAGCTTGTCCAGCAGGTATTTTTTCAGCATTTCGGCATCGTAAGTATATTCGGTGGTCAAAAACGCACCGTCACACAGGCCGGGCTGAAAATACTTTTCCGGATCCACCGAATCGCAGCGGATCTTAGCCGCGGCGCAGAATTTTCTGAATTCGTCCGCATCGGTCCAGCTGAACTGGGCACTGGTTGCATACACCTGATCAAAGTCCTTCAGCAGGCAGAAATCATAGTCCTTGCAGAAGCGGTCGAAATATTTTGCGCTTTTGATGGCGGTGGAGTAGCTGCGTGGATAGTGATAGCCCTGATGCACACGGGCCTGATTGATATAGGTAGCACGACGGAATGGAGTTGCATCCCGCTCCAGCACCAGAATCTTTTCGCCCCGGGCACCGCAGCGTTCGGCGGAGTACAGACCGTACAAACCGGCACCGAGAATGATTTTATCATAAATCATGGCGTTTCCTCTTTTCATTGGGGATTGTACGCACCGGTCAGCGCGCCCAGCAAACAGCGCATCAGATCGCTGTTGCCCTTAAAGCCCTTGATTTTGGTGGGGGCGGGCTCGTTGGCCGGGTAGGCACGCAGCACCGGCACCTCGCAGGCTTTGTAGCCCAGCTGGGTGGCCCGCACCGAAAGGTAGGCCAGCAGCTCGTACCCCACGAACACATCGCGCAGCGGCTGCACCTTTGCGTCGGTCAGATAGGCCCGGCTGTAGCCGCGGTAGGCGTTGGTGGTGTCGGTAAACCACTGACGCGCCGCCAGACTGATGATGGGCGCGTGGATGAACCGCACCGCCAGCCAGCGCACCGGCGGGGTATTGACCGCCTGCCCGCCCTTGATAAACCGGCTGCCCTGAATCAGGCCGTAGCCCTCGTCCAGCTTTTCGAGAAACAGGGGGACGCTTTCGATGGAATCTTTATTGTTGCCGTCGATGGTCAGCACACCTTCGTAGCCACGCTGCAGCGCAAAGTGGATGCCCATGCGCAGCTGGGCGCCCTGTTTTCCGTGCCCTTTTTTGACCAGCAGGGTGTTCACCCCGCGTGCGGTCAGTCCGTCAAAGGCCATGCTGCCGTCGGTGGAGCCACCGTCGCACAGAATGATATCCACCAGTTTATCCACACCGGCCGCCATGGCACGGTCCAGCTCGGCAAGAATGCGCTGCCCCTCGTTGATGATGGGGATCAGCACACAGTATTTTGTTTTGCGCGCAGCAAACTCGGTCTGCTCGTAGTCGGGCACACCGACAAGGCCGCTGCGCAGCACGGTGTTGAATTCGCTCATGCAAATACCTCCGCCACATACTCCAGCGCCGCTTCCATGGTGTCGGCGTCGGTGGTTTTCATCTCGATGGACACAAAGCCGGTGTAGCCCAGCCCCTTCAGCAGCAGGGCAAGCTCTTTGTGCATCGACCGCTTTGCGATGGGGGCAAGGCCCGGTTCGCTGATGTGGATGTGGCTGGCCAGCGGCAGATCATTGACGATATCGGCCAGCTTTTCGCCGTTGGTGATCATGGCGCCGATGTCCAGATTGACCGCAAGGCCCGGAGCATTCAGATGCCGCACGTACTGCATGGTATCTGCCGTGCGGTTGAGCAGGTTGGTATTGTAGCAGGGGGGCACCGTTTCGATGGCCAGGGTCACCCCCTGCCGATCGGCAAGGTAGCCTGCACTGCGGAAGAAATCGTCGGCATCGAAGATGGTTTTGCCCGCAGGGATCGACCGGTTGCGGGGGCAGCCGAACACAAGGCTGGGGCAGCGGCAGGCCCGGGCAAAAGCAAAGGCTTTGTCCAGATATTGCAGCAGCGCCTCGCTGCCGGCGGCATCGAACAGGTTTTCGCTGCGGCCGTTCAGAATGCTTTGCATGCTGGGAATGGTAAAACCATACTGCTGGTACACATACCCTGCAAACAGGGCAGCGGCGTTCAGCCGGTCGTAGGGCTGGGTTTCAAAAATGCGGGTGGGGGCAATTTCCAGCCCGGTATAGCCCAGCGCCTTCATTCTGGCATAAATACGGTCGTCGTCCTCTTTTTTCCAGCCGATGTTGCTGGCGGCAAGCTTGATGGCAGACATATCAGTTCCAGCCTTTCATAAATTCCACAATGCTGTCCAGTTCCTGTTGTTTGGTACACAGGTAGTCATCCGCACCGCCCAGAATCTCTGCGTAAATGCTGCGCAGATCATAGTCGAAGGGGGCTGCGGCAAGCTGGTTGACAAAATCGTTTTTGCCGGTGACTGCGGCATACACCTCGGCGGCGGACACCGGCGGGGTGGTCAGGTTCAGGGTAGTAAGCCCGGCAGCCAGCGCGGTTTGAATATCATCCCACAGGCGGCGCAGGTCGTAATACTGATAGCGGCTGCGGCTGTCGGTAAAGCAGAGGGCATTGAAGGCACCCGCCGCAAACCACTGCCGCAGCGCAGCGGCATCCACTCTGCCGTTCAGCTTGTAAAAGCCATTGCCGGCGTCGGAATAGCCCTGCCGCACCAGTTCGCTCTTTGCGGCCAGTTCCTCGTACTTGGCCGGGCGCAGCATGGCCGGGGTGATGGTGTGCAGATCGTACAGAAAGTTCTTTTTCAGGCCCAGGCCGTACAGGGCAGGCAGCCGCACGATCAGCGCATCGGGGCGGTCCTCTCGTACCCACTGCTCCAGCTGCAGGCGGTTGGCGCCGTAAGCGGGCAGCCCATCGGCGGCAGGCAGATCGGCCTCGGTTTTGCCGCGGCTGTCGGCATACACACAGATGGAAGAGATCAGCACCAGCTGTTTGGGGTTCAGGTTGCGGATATTCTCCCGCGCGGTGCGCATGATGGCAAGGTCGGCTTCGGGGTCGGCATTGGCCAGAAACATGGCCGCCGGCACACCCGCATACACCACCAGATCATTGTTGGCACCAAAGCCCAGATGCACATCGGTGGAATGATACTGTCTGGTAAAATTGCCCTTGGCGGCAAGGTTGCCGCCCACAAATCCGGTGCTTCCCACCAGTACGATCTCGCCCATGGCACACTTCCCCTTTTTACTCATACTAATACAATTTACAGTATAGCCCAACCGGGCCAAAAAAGCAATGCAAACACCGGCGGCGGGCGGTTTTGCGCCGCATGCTGCGGCCTTAGTTTTGTTTCTGCTCTTGTATTTTCGGGCGGCAGAATTTACAATAAAACAAACCCCTTTGCAACACCACAAAACAAGGAAGTGCGACCATGAAAAACACACCCGCAGCCGCGCAGACCAAGCCCGGCTTCCACAAGGCCGACCTGCTGCTGACGGTTCTGCTGTGCGCTTTGTTCTACTTTATCACCGGGCACGACGATCTGTTGGAAACCTCCAACCACGCCTGGCTTTTGCTGGAATGCATTGAGAAAGGGCAATTTCTGGACTATTACAATGTGGTGATGGCTCACCAGAATGCACTGTATTATGTAAACAACGCCCACTACAACATTCTGTGCTATCTGTTGTACGGGCTGTGGCAGCTGCCGCTGTATCTGATCCATCGGTTGGGCGGCATAGCCGTGGGGGAAATATTCCGGATGTTCTGGTGCAAAGCGGTGGGCGTGGCAGCCTTTGCAGCCAGCGCCGTGCTGCTGCACAAAATTGCACTCGAACTGGGCTGCAGCAAAAAGGATGCCCACTTTATCCCGCTGTATTTTGTGCTGGAACCCATCGCCTTTTTTGCGGTGCTGGTGATGGGGCAGTACGATTCGCTTTGCCTGGTGTTTCTGCTGGCAGCGGTGCTGGCTTGGTTGCAGGGCCGCATGTGGCGCTTTGCACTGCTGGGCGGCGTGGCGCTGGTATTTAAGTTCTTCCCGCTGCTGTTGATTCTGCCCCTGCTGGTGCTGGCGGAAAAACGGCCGCTGCGCTGTGCCGCCTATGCGGCGGCTGGCTTCTGGCTGTATCTGCCCACCGCGCTGCTGTTCCGTGGCCGTACCGGTGACATGAGTGTATTCAATGATGAGGTCATCCAGCGTATTTTTGCTGCGCGGCTGCCCGGCGGCATCGACGATCTGCCCATTTACCTGATTCTGTATGCCTGCCTGCTGCTGGGCTGTTATTTGTACCGCCCTGCCGATAAGGCCGCCGCCCACCGGCTGATGCCCTGGCTGGGGCTGGCGGTGTACGGGCTGCTGTTTGTGTTTGTGGGCTGGCATCCCCAGTGGCTGCTGCTGCTTTCGCCCTTTGTGGTGCTGACCACCTTTGCCCAGAAGCAGCGTGCCCCATGGTTGTATCTGAACATCATTCTGTTTGCCGGCTTCTGGATGAGCACCTGCTACAACTTCCCCGGCCAGCTGGAAAAGAACCTGTTTTACTGGGGCGCTCTGGGCGGCGTGCTGGGCACGCTGCTGGAGGGCGGCAACTCCTTCTCCTTCTTTTTGAACCTGATCCCCTACACCGCCCAGCTTGCGGCGGTGGCCTTTGCGGCGCCGCTGCTGGCATCGATCCTGTTTAAATTCCCGCTGCAGGGCACAAGCCTTGGCGACCGGCTGACCGGCAGCGAGCCGCTGGCCAAAGCCCCCTCGGCACGGGTGATGCTGTTTGGCGGCTTTGCCGTATGTATTTTGGGCATCTGGCTGGGCAGTGTACTGCTGACCCTTGCCGCACAGATTTTCTGATTTCGGGCACAACAAAATCCCCCTGCCGCCCATCGGCGGCAGGGGGATTTTGCATTGTTCAGCCCATAAAATCGGCGGGATTCAGATATTTGCCAGCCCGTATAACTTCCAGATGGATGTGGCTTTCCAGCAAGCTTTCGCAGTCCACTGCAGCGGCGCTGCCCAGCTGCTGGCCAACCGTAACCACATCGCCCGGTTTTACGGTGTAATCGGTTACCCCGCACACCCGCCACACGGTGCCGTCGGCTTCGGTCAGGGCCACCACCCCGCCCCAGTTTCCGGTGCTGTCCGCCTGTGTGACCGTGCCGCTGACCGGGGCAAACACTGTTTCGCCTTTGGAGCAGGTGTAGTCGGCGCCGTTGTGGGTGCGCCAATCGCCCAGTGTCTGGTTATAAACCAGTTCATCCCCACTGAACGCGGTCAGCAAACGGCCGGTGACCGGCAAGGCGTACGAGGGCGCCGGCGCAGCGGCAGGCGCGGGCTGCTCGGGCGGCACAGACGAAGGTGCGGGCTGCAAACCAGACCCCGACGAGGACGCAGCAGGCTGCTGCGAGGCGGCAGGCGGTGTCTGCGGCACCCCCTCCATCTCGCCAGACACTCCAACCCCCGGTTCGGTCTGCCATTGTGTGTCCCCCTCCCATTCGTTTTCAAGGCCGGGGTAAGTTTCCAGCCCGGCGGTATCGGGCAGGCTTTCGGCCCCCAGCCCCTTTAATTGCTGCTGTACCGTGCGGATGGCCCATACGCCGGTTGCCGCCGCGCCCACCACGCAGGCCGCCAGCACCAGCACGAACCCTTTCTGCCGCAGAAAACCAAGTAGTTTGCTCATTGTGTATACTTCTCCGTTTCCTTCCAAGATTGGCGGGGGCGGCCCATCGTCCCTCCGCTTTGATGGTAGTTTGCGGCGGGCGACGGCGGTTTATTCACCCGGTGCGGCAAAACAGGCACAAAAAAACGCCCCGTTTTTACCGGGGCGGCAAAATATGCTGCAGGGTCACTCTTCTTTGCGATACAGAAGGCCGGCAGCCTGCAGTTCGGCCTCAATACGGCGGAAGGTTTCTTCGTCGGGGCAGCGCACCGTGTGCAGGTGCACCCCACCGGTCATGCGCAGCAGCAGACTGTCGGGGTCTTCGGCCGCACGCTGCAAAAAGGTGTTGGCATCGTAGCGGCTGGCGATGTGCAAGGTGCCGCTGATCTCACCGTACAGCGGGTTTTCGATACTGACTGTTTCCATGCTGCCGCCGTTGTCCACCACGATGTACAGCTCTTTTTTCAGCTGCTCGGGGGTACTGTGGGCGCAGGCCACCAGCCCGGTATATCCCTTTTGGGCGGCATTGGCCACCACATAACCCCGGGGGGTGGCATCCACCCCAAAGCCGGCAGCCCGCAGCAAGGCAACATCCCCCACTACGATCTGACGCGATACCGAAAGCTGTGCCGCCAGCGCCGATGCACTGATCGGCCCTTTGGCAGCCGCCAAAATTTTTTGAATTTCTTCCCGGCGCTGAGCTGCGTTCATAGTATGGCTCCTTTGCAACAATGACACTTTTTTACCATTGTACTGCATTTTGCACCCCGGTGCAAGCCAAAACAGCCGCCCCAAAGGGCGGCTGCAATGACACGAGGTAAAACCGGCTTATTCCACGCCGGGGCATTCGTAGCCGGCGTCCTTAACGGCAGCAGCCAGAACAGCGTCGTCCAGCCCTTCGCCCTGCACAACAGCATTCTTGTTTTCCAGGCTGACCTCCACTGCGGTCACACCGGGCACTGCCTCCAGCGCCTTTTTCACATGAGCCACACAGTGGGGGCACATCATGCCAACAACATTCACGGTCTTTTTCATTGCGGTTACCTCCGGTTCTGTTTCAATCATTTCGGCAGCGGGGGCGGGTTGCTCCGGCTGCGGTTCAACGGGTTGGGTCAACGCCACCGGCTTTTTGCGGGCGGCATAGGCGGCGTCACGCTTGGGGCTGCGCACATCCAGCAGGTTCAGTCGCAGGGCGTTGGACACCACGCAGAAACTGGAAAGGCTCATGGCAGCAGCGCCGAACATGGGATTCAGCTCCAGCCCAAACAGCGGAATGAGCGCACCGGCAGCCAGCGGGATGCCGATGCAGTTGTAGAAGAAGGCCCAGAACAGGTTCTGGTGGATGGTGCGCACACACCCACGGGACAATCGGATGGCGGCCACCACATCGCTGAGGGTAGATTTCATCAGCACCACATCGGCGGCATCCAGCGCCACGTCGGCACCGGCGCCGATGGCCACACCCAGATCGGCTCGGGTAAGGGCAGGCGCATCGTTGATGCCGTCGCCCACCATGGCCACCTTGCCAAATTGCTGCAGGCGGCGCACCTCGGCTTCCTTGCCGTCGGGCAGAACATCCGATACGATCTCTTCGGGCTGCAGCCCCACCTCTTTGCCGATGGCTGCGGCAGTGCGGGCGTTGTCGCCGGTCAGCATTACCACCTGCACGCCCATACCCTTCAGCTCGGCAATGGCCTGAGCACTGTCGGCCTTGACCACGTCAGCCACCGCCACAATGCCGAACATCCGGTCGCCCGCGCCAAAGTACAGCGGGGTTTTGCCCTCGGCGGCCAGCCGCTTGCCCTCGGCCTCCAGCTCTTTGGTCAGCAGGCCGCGGCCCCGCATCAGGGCGGCGTTGCCGCCCACCGCATCATGCTCGCCCAGTTTGCCGGCCACACCATGGCCCGGCAGGGCGCGGAAGTTTTCCACTCCGGGGTACTGCAGGTGCATGCTGCGCACCCTGTCGATGACCGCCCGGGCCAGCGGATGCTCGCTTTTTTCTTCCAGACAGGCAGCCAGAACCAGCAGCTGCTGCTCGGTAATGCCCGGGGCGCAGACCAGATCGGTAACGCTGGGCTTGCCCTCGGTACCGGTGCCGGTTTTGTCCAGCACCACGATATCGGTTTTGCCCGCCTGCTCCAGTGCGGCGGCGGTTTTGAACAGAATGCCGTTTTTAGCGCCCACACCGC
>JAFULE010000108.1 GCA_017483235.1 Faecalibacterium sp.
CCCATGGCAGCCAGCATAGGCTGCGATACCGCAAAGGCGGCCGCAATGCCGGCCAGATTGCCCAGAATCAGGCCCTTCATACTCCGCATCATGCTGAGCAGATAGCAAAACACCGACACCAGCAGGTTGGTGATGGCAGCAATCACCGCAGGCTGCAACAGCCCTGCGTACTGCAGAATGGCCTCGCCATACATGATGCGAAGCAGCAGCGGGCCCACCAGCCAGGCCCCCACCGCGCCGCACACCCACAGCACCGGGGCCGCGATCAGTACAAGGCCAACGCCTTTATAAAACTGTGCCTGCTGTTTGTCGGACCAGGCGCGGGCAAAGTACATCATAAAGGGGGCAAACACATACATGGCGCCCACCTGCACGATCTGCACCGGGGCAAACACGTTGTTGAATGCACCAAACGCCTCGGTACCACAGATACGCTCGCAGAACAGCTTGACCACCGAGCCGATGCTGCTGTTCAAAAAGCTGTACACCGCCAGCGGCACACACTCCCACAGCAGCAGCCACACACCGGCGCCGCCGGTTTTGTCCAGCAGGGCATCCTGTTTGGCGGGGGGCACATCGGCCAGATACACACACAGCCAGTTCAAAGCCGCCACCAAAGCCAGCGCAATGTTCACGTCCTTGGTCAGGGCCAGCCCCAGCCAGAAGCCGCCCATGGTCAGCAAACCGCGCAGACCGAACAGCCGCCCCACCAGATCCATCCGGTCGGCCCGCTGCAGAAAGCCATGCCACACGTCGATATAGCCCTCGCTCAAACGGATAAGGGTATACAGCAGAATGGCGATGCGCTGCTGGGCCGAATAGCTTACCGCCATGGCAAAGGCGGCAGTGCCCACACCGGCGGCCACCACTGTGATCCAGCGGCTGCGCAGATAGGTGCGGTCGGTGTATTTTCCCTGCAAATCGCTGATCTGAAAGCTGCGCATGCCGTAGTTGGCCACGCTGAGGGTGATATTGGTAATGGTCATGGCAGTGGACAGCAATCCCGCGGCATAGTTGCCGCTCATGCGGGTAACCATGATCTGCAGCACATACTGGGCCGCCAGATAGATGATATTGCCCAAGGTGTTCCAGATCACGCTTTTGCCAAGCTGGCGGCGCTGATTGTTTTCCATGGCGTTCCAAATCCTTTCCGGTTTGCAAAAAATGCCGCCCGACGCAGCGCCGGGCGGTATGGATGGCTTTATTTATTCGGTCACAGCGGTGCAGTGCTGCACAATGTGGTGGTACAGCTGTTCCACTGCCGGGGCCATGGCACCGGGGCGCAGGGTGGCAATGCCGATCACCCGCAGTTCTTCCGGCTTGATGGGGTAGATGTTCACCGCGGCATGGCAGTTCTTCAGCAGCAGCTTTGGCACAATGGCCATGCCCACACCGGCCTCCACCATGGCAATGCAGGCCATGTCGTCCAGCACATGGGCGGGGCGCTGGGTATCGATCTTATGTTTTTTCAAAAACTTGCGCACATCGGCGTCAGTGGCATCGCCCTGCACCACAAACTTCTGACCGTGAAGCAGTTCCGGGGTCATCACGCCGCCTGCCGGGGCAGGTTGATTTGCCGGGGTGATCACCATCAGCGGATCGCTCATCAGCTCGGTCATGCAGAAATCCTCGGCGCAGTTGCTGGACAGAAAGCCCAGATCCACCGTGCCGTTGCGCAGCCAGTTTTTCACATCGTCGTAGGTGCCCTGATATACCTCTACCTCGATCTGAGGATAGGCATCCTTAAAGCTTTTCAGCACCTGAGGCAGCAGGTACGAGCAGGCCGAGTTGAAAGCCCCCAGGGTTACCTTGCCCTTTTCCAGCCCGTTCAGCCGGGCAATGCTTTGCTTCAGGGCTTCGTCGCTGTTCAGCACCGCGCGGATGGACGGATACAGCGACGCGCCGTAGCTGGTCATGGTAACCCCGTTTTTGCCGCGGTTGAACAGGGTAAAGCCCAGTTCCTCCTCCATCACCGCAATGGCATGGCTGATGGCCGACGGGGTAAGATGCAGCTGCTGGGCCGCTTTGTTAAAGCTGCCCTGCTGGGCTACGGCATCAAAAATTTCGTAGGAAAACAATGTCATGGGGGTGGTGCTCCTCTCCCTGCGGCAGGGCCGCTTTGATGAACAACTTTCATCTGTTGTGTGACAAAGTTGATGAACCGTAATGCAGTTTACACTTGCCGCACCGCCCTGTCAAGAGCTGACCTGACGTTTTTTCGTATTTTTTTGCAATTTTGGTCAACTGCAAGCTGAAAGGGTTGCATTTGGCGGATAAATGCACTTAAATGATACTATCTTTTAGCGAAAGGGGGCATCGGATGGCCCGCATCTGCCTTTCCGCCGGCTTTTCCGGCACAGCACTCAAACGTATCGCTGCCGCTGCCATGCTGGTGGATCACATTGGCGCAGTGTGCCTGTGGCGGGGTGTTTTGCTGCCATGGCCGGGCATTGAGCAGGGCATCGACGCACTGCGCGCTTCCAGTGCTGCCTTTGCCGCATGGTACTGGTTTTATTACGCCCTGCGGCTGGTGGGACGGCTGGCTTTTCCACTGTACTGCTTTTTGTTGGCCGAAGGCTTTGTACACACCCGCAGCACCCCCCGATACGCCGCCCGGCTGCTTTCGTTCGCGCTGCTCAGCGAGGCCCCCTTTGATTTTGCGGTAACCGGCAGCACCTTTTACCCCGACGCTCAAAACGTCTATTTCACCCTGTTTCTGGGGCTGTGTGCTGTGTGGGCCATGCAGCGTCTGCCGGGTAAACCGGCGCAGCTTTTTGCTTTGGCGCTTCTGGCTACTGCAGCCGAGCTGCTGCATACCGATTACGGGGCCATGGGGGTAGCGCTGATCGCGGTATTCTGGTATTTCCGCACCAATGCCCCACGGCGTGATCTTTTTGCCATTCTGCTGACCGCCGGCCAGATGACCGCCCCGCTGGCGCTGCTGCTGATTCAACACTACAACGGAAGCCGCGGCAATTCCCCCCGGTGGGAAACACACTTCCATTACCTGTTCTATCCCGCCCACCTGCTGGCGCTTGCCCTGCTGACCCAATATATTCTGTACTAAATCAACAACGCCGCGGACAAGGGCCCGCGGCGTTGCTGCATACAAAAGAAAAACGGCCGGTCATACGACCGGCCGTGGTGCGGATAAGAGGACTTGAACCTCCACCGAGTTGCCCCGATTAGAACCTGAATCTAACGCGTCTGCCAATTCCGCCATATCCGCATATTTTGTTTTGCTGGGAACGAAAATTATTATAGCGGCTTGGCAGGCGTTTGTCAACACCCAAATTCAATTTTTTCGGCAGATTTCATACGGCAAGGTCGGCTTTTGCTGCAATTTGGTATTCGCTCAGATAAGCTTCCTCCAGCGGGATCCATTTTTCGGCGTACACCTTGGCCTGTTCTTCGCCGTTGCGCCGGCGCACCCGCTGCAGCTGTGCTTCGGGGGCAATGTCGGCAAACACCCGCAGATCCATGTAACTGCCCAGCACAGGGTGGCAGCTGTAGGCTCCCTCTACCACACGCCAGCGGCTGGCCGGCAGCTGCCGCCACGCCCCTAACGCGAGCGTGCTGCAGTCGAAGGCCTGATAGGCAAAGGCCTGCCCGCTGCGCAGCAGGGGCAGCACCTGCTGCGCAAACCGTTCGTGATGCACATTGCCGCCGGGCTGGGCATACCGCTGCGGGGTACGCAGCTGGGGCGGCAGAAAAAAATCGTCCATCTGAACAACTCCTGCGCCGGTGATCTGCGCCAGCTGCCGGGCCATAGTGGTTTTGCCCGAAGCCGACCGTCCGTCGATGGCCACCACCTTTGTCCCCGGGGCAGCCGCATCCAGTGCAGCCATTTTTATCAGCAGCGGCAGCAGCCGCACATATTGCGCCCCCACCACCCGGTAGGCCGGCGCTTCGGCGCTGCGGTATGCATCGCTGTGGTGCACCGGACCGCCGCCCGCTGCCTGCCACTGCTGCAGCTTCTGCTGCCATGCCGCCCCGTCAAAGGGCAGCTTCCCGCTTTGCGCCGCTGCTTCCACCTGCGCAAGGCAGGCGGTCAGTTCTTCTTTTTTCTGTACCGGGTCAGCCGGCTGCTGCACACTTGCCAGAAACATCTGCAGCAGCCATTCGCCGGGCAGCCCTGCCTGCTTGCAGCCGGCCAGATTGACCCGATACTGCTGCGGGCCAATGGCCTCGGCCAAAGGCTCGAACTTGGGCTGCACCGCGGTATATTCTGCGTCAAAATACCGGATGGCTGCCTGCCGGTCGGCCAGCAGATGCTCGGCCCCCAGCGCCGACTGGTAACACAGCTTCAGCGCATCCTGCGACTTCATCGCCGGATGCCGTGCCGCCTGCTGTACCAACGCCTGTGCAAAGGCTGCCGGATGTTCCAGTTCCCACATAAGTGCTCCTTACTGCTGGCCGGGGTGATTTTTGCGCCAGGCCAGATAGTTTTCCAGAATAACGGTGGCGCTCACCGAGTCCAGCACCGCCTTGCGTTTTTTGCCAAAGGTGCCGTTTTCGCTCAGAATACCGGCGGCGGTGATGGTAGTCTGCCGCTCGTCCCACATGCGCACCGGCAAGCCGCTCTTTTCTTCCAGCAAAGTGCCCAGCTTGCGGCACTTCTGGGCGCGGCTGCCCTCGGTGCCATCCATGTTGCGGGGCAGCCCCAGCACGATCAGCTGGGCATTCTGCGCCTTGGCCGCAGCCACAACCTTGTCGGCCACCTTGCCCATACTGCGCTCTTCGATCTGCGGGGTAACCGGGCTTGCCAGAAATTCGGTGGGGTCACACACCGCCAGACCGGTGCGGCTGTCGCCGTAATCCACTGCTAAAATCTTCATAAAGGGTTCTCCTTTGCTGCTTATCAATATCCCTATTGTACCCAAAGCCTGTCGGCTTCGCAAGGGTCGCAGACGCATAAAAGGGGCCGACGCATCTGCGGCAGCCCCTTTTGGAACGAACAACTTATGCTTTCTTCTCACCGATGCCGGGCACCTTTTTCAGCACCTGCCACACCGCAAAGAACACCGCGCAGCCAATAGCCGCGGTGTACAGCTGGGTGATGCCGAACATCTTGGTCGCCATAGCCACCTGCTTTTCGTTCAGTGCACCGCCAAACACCGGGATGATCACCCAGCTGATGGCGGCAGCCATGGCGGCAGCCTTCAGCACCGCGGCGGCTACAAGACCCACAAGGCCCATCCACTTTTCACGCAGCAGCCATGCCACCAGCACCAGCACGCTGTTGCCCAGCATCACCGACACCATGATCGGCGGGCAGGCCAGCATGATGGCCGGGGGCGCAATCAGGAACACCAGCAGCGGGTTGAGCACTGCTACGATCAGGCCGCACACCGGGCCGCCCGACATGGCGGCTACCAGCAGCACCACATTGACCAGCGGACCCTTGACCCACTGGCCGGTGATCACCAGCTGCACCACGACGCACAGCGCCAGCAGCAGAGCAGTGCGGGCCAAAAACTGAACCGAATTCTTTTTCATATCCAAACTTTCCTCCCAATGCAATGGCAAATTGCCTTTTTGTTGCAAATTTCGGTGCAAACGGTTGCACCGCGGGCTCTATTTTACTATAATAGAATGAAAAAAACCGTTGCCGTGGCAACAAAGGATCGAAACCAATGCAGGAATACCACGCTCTTTTAAAACGCACTACCCTGTTCGCCGGTATTGACGATGCCGGGCTGGACAGGCTTTTGTCTTGTCTGGCCCCGTCGTGCCGCAATTTCAGCAAAGGCGAAGCGTTGCTGCACGCCGGCCAAAGCGCCGGTCAGGTGGGGGTAGTTGTGGCCGGTGCCATCGAGGCATACCGCATTGCCCCGGATGGAACACGCATTCTGGTCTCCCGCATGGGGCCGGGCGGTGTATTCGGCGATGTACTGGGCGGCAGCAGCCTGACCAGCCCGGTTACGGTGGTGGCGACGGAACCGGTCAGCGTGCTGTTTTTTGCATACCATCAACTGCTGGTACAATGCCGGAACAACTGCCCGGCTCACACCCAACTTTTGCAAAATCTGGTGCGCACCATCAGCGATAAATATTTCGTTTTGTCCCGCCGGGTGGATCTGCTGCTGCTGAAAAATCTGCGGGCCAAGGTGTCCAGCTTTTTGCTCAGTGAGGCAAAGCGAACCGGTACAGCCACCTTTACAGTGCCCTTTACCCGCGCCCAACTGGCCGAATACCTGAACTGCGACCGCAGCGCCCTTTCCCGCGAATTAAGCCGTATGCAGGCCGAAGGCCTGATCGAAACCTACAAAAGCAGCTTCAAACTTCTTGATTCCACCACACTGGCCCATCTCAGCAGCCAATAACATTCTATTACTTTTTTCGGAGGTTCCCGCCATGAACGCAAAACCCATTCTATGGATCGTCATTCCCTGCTACAACGAACAGCAGGTACTGCCCATCACCGCCCCCATGTTTCTGCAAAAGATCACCGATCTGGCTGCCGCCGGCAAGATCAGCGACAAAAGCCGAGTGCTGTTTGTCAACGACGGCTCCAAAGACGACACCTGGAACATCATCCAGAAGCTTGCCGCCGAGAACGAGCATTTCATCGGCATCAGCCAAAGCCGCAACCGCGGCCACCAGAACGCGGTGCTGGCCGGCCTGATGGAAGCCAAAGACAACTGCGACATCACCATTTCCATCGACTGCGACGGGCAGGACGACATCAACGTCATGGACGAGATGGTAAACGAATACCTGAACGGCTGCGAGGTGGTGTACGGCGTGCGCTCCAAACGTGACACCGACACCTTTTTCAAACGCTTTACCGCCGAGGGCTTTTATCATCTGATGCACTGGATGGGGGCCGAGGTGGTGTTCAATCATGCCGACTACCGTCTGATCAGTGCAAAGGTGCTGCAGCATTTTGCCGATTTCAAAGAGGTAAATATTTTCCTGCGCGGTATGGTACCTCTGGTAGGCTTCAAGAGCACCAGCGTATACTACGCCCGCGCCGAGCGTATTGCCGGCGAAAGCCATTATCCCCTGAAAAAGATGCTGGCGCTGGCCTTTGACGGCATCACCAGTCTTTCGGTCAAGCCCATCCGGCTGATTGCTTTGTTCGGCACTGTGGTCAGTGTGCTGAGCTTTGTGGGCATTCTGTGGGCCATCGTGATGGCTCTGTTGGGCAGCGTGGTGGCCGGCTGGGCCTCCACCGTGTGCATCGTCTGCTTTATGGGCGGCATCCAACTGCTGTGCCTTGGCGTGATCGGCGAATATATCGGCAAGATCTATATGGAAACCAAGGCCCGTCCCCGTTATATTGTCAGCCACCGCACCTGGCAAAGCGACGAGCGGCAGTATAAGGGCTGATATGCCCTGCTTCACATAGGCAAAAAAAGCACCCCCGGCCGGACGGACGGGGGTGCTTTTTTGAAATCATTGCTCTACGTAATAGCTGGTGCCGGGCACATAGGCCACGTTGCGGATATATTCGGTGTGGGTACGCAGATATTCGATCCACAGGGTATAGCCGTCCGGCTTGATGTGGTAGCCGTCGCTTTGGGCAATTTCGGCCTTCAGATCACCGTTCTCATCTGCCAGAGCCTCCCAGATGTTGACAAAATAGCAGCCCTTACTCAGTGCCAGCGCAGCCAGCTCGTCGTTGATGCGCTGCAGCCGTTCCTTGTTCAGTCCCGGCGAGGTGCGCTTCAGTTCCGGCCGCACCGGGGTAATGGACTGCACATAGATGGGAATCCCCGGCAGCGCCTGCTGAATCATGTCGATCATCTGGCTGTAATAGGCCAGAAAGCCATCGTACGAGGTATTGCGCACCAGCACGTTGGTGCCAAACAGAATGTAGATCTGGTTGGGGGCACTGGCCACCAATGCTTCCAGCGGAATTTCCTGTCGGCCATCGGTGCGCTTGGCCATGGTGTTGTTGACCACGGTCTGCGGGCCGGCCCCTTTGTACGCACAGTACTTTGCATTGGGCAGGCCGGTGGTGTAGATCTGCAGACCCTGGGTCAGGCTGTCCCCCAGAAAGGTTACGCCGTCAAAGTAGCTCAGCTCCGTGATTCCGGTTCCGCTGGGCTGGCCTGCCAGGCGATAGTCCATGGCGGTGGTACCATCATCCTGCCCCTGAACGGTTGTGTTCAGGGTGCGCACCGCATAATCCATCCGGTTCCAATCAGCGTCGGTGGTGTTTGCCGCAGCCAGATCATTCTGCGGCGGCGGCATGGTAGGCACCGGGGTGGGCACCGCCTGCGATGAGCCAACCGGATCACTCGAAACCGGCGAAGAAGAGGAAGAAGCCCCGCCCTGCGGCAAAAGCCCCAGCTGCTTTATGCCAAACCAACCGCCGGCCAGCACAACGCCGGCCAGCAGCACCACCAGCATGGTGCGCAAAATTCGTTTTCTCAGCCGACGCTTGATGGAACGGCGGCGGAATTCTTTGTAGTTCGACATTGGTCTCCCCCCTTTGGACGCTGCCCTGCAGCCGCTTTGATATATGGTTCATTATAGCGCACACGGCTTTTCTGCGCAAGCATTCCATGTCGATTTCACAGCTTTGCCGCGTTCTGTTTATAATACGACCTGAAGCCACACCCCATTGCATACCGTCCAAAACAGTTTGGCCGACAGCAGTTGTATTGCACCGAAAATTGTGCTATACTAAATTGGTATATCTTTTGCACTGTGCTAAAATTGCTGAATGGAGGCATTAAAATATGGCATACACTCCCAAACTGACCTATAAGGGCAAGCCCCTGGTGCGCAAGGGCAACGAAATTTACTACGGCAACATGACCGATCCCTATGTGCTGTACCTGCAGGTTTTGACCACCAAAAAGGAAAACGACGAGAATGTGGCCGACAAGGTACATCTGATGCTGCTGAGCACCGACCTGACCAAGCCCCCGCAGGAGCGTGTGATGCGCCGCACCACCAAAAACGGCCTGTACACCGCACTGGACATTGGCTGCATCTGGCTGGAAAAGGCTCTGGGCAGCCGCTGAGCCCACCCGATCTGACAAAAAATCCCTCCGGTATGTACCGGAGGGATTTTTGTTTGCCGTTTTGTCAGCCGCAGCGCCGCAGATCAATCCTCGGCTTCCTCTTCGGCTTCTTCCTCATCCTCAAACTCGATGGTGAAGGGGGTGGCGCAGTGGCCGCAGTAGATCTCCTCGCTCATCAGGGTCTCTTCGTCCACCAGATTCTTGGTGCCGCATTTGGGGCAGGTCAGTTCGTACTCGTAGCCCTCGTCGTCATCCTCGTCTTCTTCGTCCTCTTCCTCTTCGTCCTCGTCGTCTTCCTCGTAAAGGTCCTCTTCCAGCTCTTCCAGCTCTTCCTCAACCTCGGCCAATTCATCCTCCAGCAGGTCAATGTGCTCATAGGCAACGCTCAGATCCTCGTCCAAAGTAACAACGGCAGCGGTCAGCTCGCTGAGCAGATCGCTCATAGCCAGCAGCACCTTGCCCTCTTTGGTGGAGGCGTCGATGCCCAGGCCGTCCATCAGGCCCTTCAGGTATGCAGCTTTATCGGTCAGTTCCATGGTGTGGTTCCTCCTGTAAAAGATGGAATTTTGTTAAAACAGGCCGGGCTTCGGTGGTACCGGGCCCGGCCTGAATTTTCAAGGTTTGGCAAAAATTACTTAATACGCTCCATATACTCGCAGGTGCGGGTATCGATGCGGATCTTGTCGCCTTCGTTGATGAACATGGGCACGCGAACCTCGGCGCCGGTCTCAACGGTGGCGGGCTTCAGGGTGTTGGTGGCAGTGTTGCCCTTGAAGCCGGGCTCGGTCTGGGTAACTTCCAGCTCAACAAAGGTGGGGATTTCAACGCTGAAGATCTTGCCCTTGTAGCTCAGCAGCTTGCACTCGTCCTCTTCCTTGCAGAACTTGAAGTTGTCGGGCACATCGGTGTGGGCCACGGGGTAATCCTCGTAGGTCTCAACGTCCATAAAGTGGAACAGATCGCCGTCGTCGTAGCTGTAGGTAACAGCCTTGCGCTCGATGAAAGCGGGTGCAAACTTGGCGTTGGGGTTGTAGCTGGTTTCACGGGTGGCACCGGTGATCACGTTCTTGGTCTTGGTACGCACGAAAGCAGCGCCCTTGCCGGGCTTGACGTGCTGGAACTCGACAACCTGAAGAACCTGGCCGTCCTCTTCAAAGGTTACACCGTTGCGGAAATCGCCTGCAGAAATCATAAGGAATTCCTCCATTAATTAAAGTCCAATGCAAATGCGCATATCTGTTAGTAATTCTACTCGAAAACTCGCTGCATTGCAAGGGTTTCGCAAAAGAAAGTGGCTTTGTCTGCCTTTTTTTAGCCCAGCGCCCGGTAAGCACGCTGCATGGCGGCCGCATCTTCGGCCTGTGTGCCGCTGCTTTCGCAGATGATGGTGGGGGTCAGCTTTCGTTCGGCCAGCAGCTCCAGCAAAGGCTGGGGCTCGGGGCCGAACCGGGTATCGGCAAAGGTCCAGTGTCGTTTTTCGCCGCCGGCCGAAAACTCGATGCGGGAAAAATGCACATGGAAATTTTTTGCCCGGTCATCCTGCAGCACATCCCCGATCTTATCCAGAATATCGGCATAGTCCTGCTTTGTGGCAATGCCGCCCAGTGTGCGGGCGTTCAGATGGCCAAAGTCGATGCAGGGCACCACACGCGGGTCAACCTTGCACAACGCCAGCACCTCGTCCAAGGTGCCCAGCTGGCCGATCTTGCCCATGGTTTCGGGGCACAGGGTCAACTCGGCATAGCCATCGGCGTCCAGCGCTTCCAACGCTCGTTTCAGGGTATCCACCGCCTTGTCCAGCGCAGCCTCACGGCTTTGCTTGCCGCAGCTGCCGGAATGAAAAATCACACGCCGGCCGCCCAGCGCCTGCACCACCGCGCAGCTTTCACGCAGATAGCGGATGCTGCCCAGCCGCTTTTCCTCGTCCATGCCGGACATGCTGATATAATACGGCGCATGCACACTGAACAGAACATCGTGCTGTTTGCCCTTGGCCGCCATCAGCTTTGCCTTATCCAGCCCAAGGCGCACCCCCCGGCCGCACTGGTATTCAAAGGCGTCCAGCCCAAAGCCGGCAGTATATTCGGCCACATCCAGACTGCTTTTATAACCCATGGCTGCAAAGCTGTCGCTGGTGCCGGCCGTGCCAAACCGAATACGCCCGCTCATAAGGTTTTACCGCCTTTTTTATAATAGCTGTTCCAGAAGGGCTTTTCACCCACCCGTTTGGCCCGCACCCACCAGCCGCAGTCCCGCCCACGGGGCACCACCACATAGGCGGGGATGCCATACAGCGCGGCGGCCATGCGGTCGGTAAACAACTGGTCACCCACCATGGCCATCTGATGCTTTTCCACACCCAGTCGCTTCTGTGCTTCTTTTAAGCCGGGGGTCAGGGGCGTGGCGGCCCGGCTGACCCACAAAAGCCCCAGCCC
>JAFULE010000109.1 GCA_017483235.1 Faecalibacterium sp.
AGCATATCGGCGGGCAGGGGTTCTTCCAGCAGTTCGGCATGGCCCAGCGCCTGTGCAATGCATTTGCCGATCTGACCGCTGCCAAGCCCCTCAGTCTGGGGATACACCGCCAGCAAGGGGGTGTCGGTCACCTGCGCCTCGGTGCGCACCACCGGGTTGATCATCTGCTTGCGCAGCAAAGTGCCGCTTACCTCGCCCTGAAAATAATAGGTCTGGCCGGGCTGCAGCTTTTCGGTGGCGTAGGGGTTGTTGAACCAGCTGATTTCCAGCGAGGCGCTGCCGTCGCCGGCGGTGATGCGGTCTAAGCTGCGCCCGCCGGTGATGCGCCGCTTGCCCAATTTGGCAAACACCTCGGCCTTTACCACACATTCAGTGTACAGCGGCGCGGCCGACGGGGTGTAGCAGGTGGAAAAATCCACGTATTTTCGCGGATAATGACACAAAAGATCTGCAAGGGTGAAAATGCCCAGCTTTTCAAATTTTTCGGCGGTTTTGGGGCCAACCCCTTTCAGGTATTGTACCGGGGTGCCGGCGGTCAGGGTGCGCTGCACCCCGATCAAGCGCTCTTCCAACGGCTTGTCGGCTTTGGGATGTTTTTCCATGGGGCGGCCTCCTTTCTGTAAAAATCAGGTGTCCTGCTGCAGCAAGAGCTGCAGCATCCGCTGCGGGTCGTTCAAAAAACGTTTGGTCAGCTGAAAATGCTCGGTGTCCTGATACTGCACCGGGGTGATGGCCTGTTCGGTAAACTGATAGATGCAGCTGCCCGGGCAGGTGATCAGAATAGGGGAGTGGGTGGCAATGATAAACTGCGAGCCTTCGCTGGCCAGCTGATGGATCAGCGCCAGCAGGGCCATCTGCCGGGTGGGCGAAAGGGCGGCTTCCGGTTCGTCCAACAGGTACAGCCCCTGCCCGCCGAAGCGATGGTTCATCAGGGCCATAAAGCTTTCACCGTGCGATTGATCGTGCAGCGATACCCCTCCGTAGCTGTTCAGCATGGTGGGATCGCCAGCTGCGATCTCGTCGACATAGCTGGCGGTGTTGTAAAAGCTTTCGGCCCGCAAAAAGAAACCGTCCCTTGGGTATGCCCCGCGGGCGAGGGTAAGCTGCCGGTGCAGCCCCGAATGGGTAGCCGCGGTGGAAAAACGGAAGTTTCGGCTGCCGCCCTCGGCGTTAAAGCCGGCCGCCACCGCAATGGCTTCCAGCAGGGTAGACTTTCCGGTACCGTTTTCGCCTACAAAAAAGGTGACGTTGGCGGCAAAGTTCAGCCGGTTGCCCTGTGCCAGAAACTGCACTGCAGGCAGCCGGGCATAGTATTCCCCCGGGGGCGGTGTTTCGCGCAGAAAAACACTTTGCAAAAATCGTTTGTCATTCATTTGCACCGCCTCCTTTTGGTGTTTTTTCTATTCTATCATCTGCCATGGCCGATTGCAACGCGCCGTCCTGCGCGGTGCACATTAAAAGTTTTTCGGTTTCTTTTTTCAAAAGGGAACAAAGAAAAGCCTGCGCCCAAAGGCGCAGGCTTTGTAATTTGAGGTAGAATGCTTACTCTACACTGATCATGTAGTAGTAAACCGGCTGGCCGCCGCGGATGTGGCTGACCTCGACGCTGTTGGGGCACTTGGCGCGCACCAACTCGGTAACGGCCTCGGCATCCTCGTCCGAAACATCGCAGCCGCTGATCACGGTAACAAAGCTGGGGCTGCCCTTCTTGCACATGGCGCGGGCCAAACGATAGGTGGCCTTGGCAATGTCGGAATGGGTGGCAACGATCTTGCCGTTTTCCAGCGCCATGATCTCGCCCTTGCGGATACGCTTGCCGTCAAACTCGCTGTCGCGGGCGGCATAGGTGACCAGACCGGTGGCCACGCCGCCGGCCGCCTGCATCATGGCAATGGCGTTGTCGTCGGCACTGGCCGAGGGATCAAAGCTGAGCATGGCGGTAATGCCCATGGGTACGGTACGGGTGGGCAGCACCACAACCTTGCGGTCGGCCAGCTTCTGGGCCTGTTCGGCGGCCATGATAATGTTCTTGTTGTTGGGCAGCACAAAAACGGTCTTGGCGGGCACGCTCTGCACGGCAGCCAGAATGTCCTCGGTGGCGGGGTTCATGGTCTGGCCGCCCGAAACCACGGCGTCCACACCCAGATCCTCAAACACGGCCTTCAGGCCCTCGCCGGCGGCCACCGACACAAAGCCGTAGTCGCGCTCGGGATCCACCGCGGCGTAGATAAACTCGCGGGCGGCTTCGTCCTTGCTGGCTTGTTCGGCCTGCGCCTGCTTTTCCAGCCCCTTGCCCTGCTTCTGGCGGGCCAGGAACTGCTCGTGCATGTTTTCGATCTTGAAGTTGGTCAGGTAACCGTACTTGATTGCCTCGCTCAGGATCTTGCCGGGGTCGGCGGTGTGCACGTGCAGGTTGATCACATCGTCATCTTCAATGCAAACCACGCTGTCGCCGTTGGATTCGGCAAAGGCACGCAGCTTGTCGGCGCTGGCGCCCTCGTTTTTGTTCACAAGGAACTGGGTGCAGTAGCCGTTGGTAATGTCTTCCACCTTCATCAGATCATCGGTGTAAATGCCCTTGCCGGCGTTGGAGGTGGACAGCTTTGCCTTGTTCTGGCTGGCACTTTCCTCGCTGGTGATGGGGTCTTCGCCGTGGAACACCTTCTGCATGCCCTCGAAAATCACCAGAATACCCTGACCGCCGGCATCCACAACGCCGGCCTTCTTCAGCACAGGCAGCTGGTTGGGGGTGTTGTCCAGTGCACGCTGGGCAGCGGCCACCACCAGATCCCACAGCTCGGCTGCGTCAGCAATCTTGCTGGCGGCGGCTTCCTCGCTGGCCACACGGGCCACGGTCAGCATGGTGCCCTCGGTGGGCTTCATAACGGCCTTGTAGGCGCCGGCCACACCCTTTTCCAGAGCGGCCACCATGTCGGCGGCATTGGCTTCCTTTTTGCCCTCCAGCGCCTTGGAAAAGCCGCGGAACAGCAGGCTGGTGATAACGCCCGAGTTGCCGCGGGCACCGCGCAGCATGGCCGAAGCAGCGGCCTTGGCGGCCTGGCCTACGGTGCAGCTGTCGTCCAGTGCGGCCAGATCACGGCTGGCAGCGCCCACAGTCATGCTCATGTTGGTGCCGGTGTCGCCGTCGGGAACGGGGAACACGTTCAGCTCGTCCACACGGTTGCGCTGGTTCGAAATGTTGTTGGCGCCCGAGATAATGGCGTCGCGTAAGATTTTGCCGGTAATTACCATGTTTTTAACTCCTCATTTGCCCGTGCCGGGCGTTTTGGTTGATCAGCCCAGAACGTCGTCGACCACAAGGGTCACACGGGCCACTTTCAGACCGGTGGCTTTTTCCACCTGATCGCGCACGCGATGGGTGATGCTCTGTGCGGCGGACGAAATGTTCACGCCGTAGCTGACGATGATGTGCAGCTCGATCACCAGGCGGCCGTTTTCTTCGGTCACCCGCACGCCTTTTTCAGAAAAATCGTCACCCAGAACCATGCTTTTCACGGTGTCCAGCACGCTGCTGGAAGCCATGGCCGCAACGCCATAGCAGCTTTTGGCAGCTTCGCCGACAAGGGTAGAAAAGTATTCGCCCGAATAGCGAACTTCTCCTAAGGGGGAGTAGGAAGTAATCATGTGCTACACTCCTTTTGTGATTGATTTCAATTTATGCTGCCCAGCGCATCCAGCGAGTAAAACGCATCCGACACCGAAGGCTGTACCCCAGCCGCGGCACGGCCGGCGGTAACCGAGCCGTTTTTCCACAACAGGGGGATAAAGGGCATCTGGGCGGCAAAGGCTGCCTCCAGCTGCCCGGCCTGCGCGGCGTCGGCGCGGAACGCCTGATAGGCGGCCAGAAGCTGGTCGCCGGGCGATGACCATGCCCCGGCAGAACCCTGCCAGAGACAGACCATTTCCATATTATTATACAACTTCATTTCGCCGATGTACAGTTCAAATTTGCCGCTTTGCACCTTTTCAAGGTAATCTTCAAAGGTTTCGGCCTCCTCAATGGCCACCGAAATGCCCTGTTTTGTCCATTGCTGCTGCAAAAGTGTAGCGGTATAGCGCTTTGTACTGCTGCCTGCATACACCAACAGCTGCACCTCTGCTTTGTGGCCGTCGGCATCGGTAAAGGGGCCCACGCCGGCGGTGCGGGTGTAACCCAGTTGGGCCATGGTCTGCTCCAGCGGGCTGTTGTCGGCCTGTGGGGCAATGGTGTGCAGCTGGCGCACGCAGGGGTAAAAACCGTTGATCAGGCCGGTGGCAGGGTAGGCGCGGGAATAATAACACTCCTCGGCAATTTCATGCCGGTCGGTCAGGGCCGAAAGCAGGCTGCGCCCCGCAGCGGTATTGCACAGAGGGTTGTCTGCATAGGTATTCATACCCAGAAACAGCAGCTCGTTGGTTTTAAACTGCACCAGCTGAGACGAAATACCATCGGCCGCCGCCGCATCGTCGGGGGTCAGGTACAGATCAATCTCACCCATTGACATGCCGCTGACCATGGCATCGTAGTTGGAAACGGCGGCCAGCTGCAGGGTGTCCGGCCCGGCACAGGGGAACGGGGCCAGCGCGTTTTTGACAAGGGTGTCGCTTTCGCCGTAGGTGTACCGGCCGCTGGCAGTGGGCCGGGTGGCGGTTACTTCGTCGGATTTCATTACGGGGATGTCCAGAAGATAAGCAAACAGGCAGTCCGGTTGGGTCAGGGTAATGGTCAGGCAGCCCTCACCGACAGTCACGTCGGACACATTGGCAAATCGACCGCCGTAGGAGGCGCTGGCCTTGGCGGCCAAAAGGCTGGCGGCGGCATCCTGCGCAGTGATGGGGGTACCGTCGGCAAAGGTACAGCCGCTGCGCAGCCGCACCGTAACGGTGGTGCCGCTGCACAGCACTGTCTCGGCCAGACGGTACTCCGGCTGCATGCTGGGGTCGATACAGACCAGAAATTCAAACAGCAGGCCGGTGTTCTGCAAAGTAAGGGTGGTGTTGCTGCGGTAGGGGTTAAAGGTGTCGGCCAGTGTGGCCACGGCCGGCACCTTTGCAGCCTGTGCCGTGCCGGACGCCGCGGGCTGCGGGGCGGTGTTGATCACAGGGGCCTGAGTTCTACCGCAGCCCACCAGAAAACAAAAGGCCGCGCATAAAACAGCGGCTGGAAATCTTTTCATTTTTTCCTCCGATTCTTCACGACAGCTTCACAGCTCTGTGTTATTTTATACCAAGAAAGCCATTTCGGCAATAGAGTATGTCTTTTCTGCGCTGCGCAAATATGGTACAATAAAGCTGAAAGGATCATCCGTGCCGCGCCGGCAAAGCGGCGGTGCGGCCCCGGCCAACCGCCGCTGCGGCGACAACGATTGGGAGGCAGCTATGAACATCCTTTTCTTTCTTACCCCCAAGCAGGATCTGATGTATGTGTACGACGATTTTACCCTGCGCCAAACCCTGGAAAAATGGGAGAATAACCGCTATGCTTCCATTCCGGTGCTGAACCGGCGGGGCGAATATGTGGGTACCCTGACCGAGGGTGATATTTTGTGGGGCATCAAAAATCTGCACGATCTGGATATGGAAGCCGCCGAAGAGGTGCCGATCAGCAGCTTCCCCCACAAGCGGGATTACCGGGCGGTGACGGTGACCACCACCATGGACCAGCTGATGGAAGCGGCCATGAACCAGAATTTTGTGCCGGTGGTGGACGACCGTGGGGTTTTTATTGGTATTGTGCGCCGGCAGGCCATCATCAAATACTGCTATGAGCGCCAGCAGCCCACCCGGCTGCGCCAAAGTTCCCGGCGGGTGAGTGCCGGTACCACAGGTAGATAAAAACAGCGTAAGCCCGCCGGAAACGGTTGTCAAAAGTACTAAATATTGTACACAAACTCCTTTATACTGGTGTTGTAAGCAGAACACCGGTATAAAGGAGTTTTTTCTATGCTGAACTATGAACTGCGTTATGTCAACGGACACATCGAGGTGTTTTCGCCCGAGGGAGGCTTTCTGTTTTCGGCCGATTCGGTGCGCGAGGCCATGAGCGAGCTGGCCGGCTGAATGATCGCTTCGCTGTTTTTTTCTGGTACACCCTTGCAAAAATGCGGCCAAAATGATACGCTTATAAAGTATTGCAACGGCGCAGCGGGTTTGACCCGGCACATTGCAGAAAGAGCGAGCAAAGAGGTATGGATGTATGGATAAGATCGGTTTTGATAACGAGCTTTACATGAAAAAGCAGAAGGAGCATATCCTCGAGCGCATCGAACAGGCCAACGGCAAGCTGTATCTGGAATTTGGCGGCAAGCTGTTTGACGACTTTCATGCAGCCCGCGTGCTGCCCGGCTTTGACCCCGGCGCCAAGATCAAGCTGCTGTACGAGCTGCGCGAAATGGCCGAGATCATCTTCGTGGTGTCGGCTTCGGACATCGAAAAAACCAAGATGCGCGCCGATCTGGGCATCAGCTACGACATGGATGTGCTGCGCCTGATCGACACCTTCAGCGGCATGGATATTGCGGTGAACAGCGTGGTGATCACCCGCTACAGCGGCCAGCCCGCCGCCGATGGCTTTATGAATAAGCTGACCATGCGCGGGGTGAAAAACTATGTACACAAGCCCATCAAGGGCTACCCCGGTGAGATTGACTATATCTGCAGCGACGAGGGCTTTGGCGCAAACCCCTACATCGAAACCACCAAGCCTTTGGTGGTGGTCACCGCGCCCGGCCCGGGCAGCGGCAAGCTGGCCACCTGCCTGTCGCAGGTGTACCACGAAAGCAAACGCGGGGTGAAGGCCGGCTATGCCAAGTTCGAAACCTTCCCCATCTGGAACATGCCCATCAAGCACCCGGTCAATCTGGCGTACGAAGCTGCCACCGCCGACCTGAATGATGTGAACATGATCGACCCGTTCCATCTGTCGGCTTACGGTGTTACCACGGTCAACTACAACCGCGATGTGGAAGCCTTCCCCATTGTGCAAAGCACTCTGGCCCGCATTTCGGGCAACAGCTTTGATTACAAAAGCCCCACCGACATGGGTGTGAACATGATCGGCTATGCCATCACCGACGATGAAGCGGTGGCCGAGGCCTCCAAGCAGGAGATCATCCGCCGCTTCTTTGCCACCAAGTGCGCCTACCGGCAGGGCAAGGGCAGCCAGACCGCGCTGGACAAGATTCGCCTGATCATGCGCCAGCTGAACATCACCCCTGACATCCGGGACGTGGTGGCCGCTGCACTGGAAAAATCCGAGGTCAGCAGCATGCCTGCCGCCGCTATCGAATTGCCGGATGGCCGCATCATCACCGGTAAGGCCAGCCAGCTGATGAGCGCCAGCTCTTCCTGCATCCTCAACGCCATCAAGGCGCTGACCAAGGTGGACGACGACCTGATGCTGCTCAGCCCCATCATTCTGCAGCCCATCGTGGACCTGAAAACCAAGATCCTGAACGGCCAGTCTACCCTGCTGAAGCTGGACGATGTGCTGACCGCCCTGTCCATCTCGGCGGCTACCAATCCGCTGGCCGCCCGCTGTGTGCGTTCGCTGACCATGCTGCGCGACTGTGAGTTCCATTCCACCCAGATGCTGCACACCGGCGACGAGGGTACCCTGCGCCGGCTGGGCCTGCGGGTCACCTGCGAGCCGGTCTACCCCGGCAAGGACCTGTTCTTCTAAACAGACTATCGAACATAAATCCCCCGCTTCCGGCCGGAAGCGGGGGTGTTGGCGTTTTACACGTAATTCAGAATGTTGCTGTAGCTGGGCAGGGGCCAGTATTCCTCGCC
>JAFULE010000110.1 GCA_017483235.1 Faecalibacterium sp.
ACGGCAGTGGCGGCGTGGTACTGATTGATCTGGGCGGGGTGACAGCTGCAGTGGTCAGCGGAAGTGCCGGCAATCTGCCGCCGATAACCGCAGATCTTCTGTTGGCCTCGTCAGGCAGCCCGGGCAATGTGCTGGCGGATGCGGTGGTGGCGGCAAACAAAAAATATTCCTGGCTGGACAGTTACGGTGCCGGCAAGGTATACTATGGACAAAGCGGCATTACCCTTGAGGTGCGGCCGCAGACAAGTTATCGTATCGCGGGGGCGGACTGAATGGCATTAAGCGAACAAAAACTGAATCAGCTGCTGCAGCAGGGCTGCCCGGTGTTCTATTTTTATTCTGCCGAAGGGTATCTGGTGCGCCGCGCGCTGGCAGCGGCCCGGCAGCGCCTTTTGCGCGAAGAAGCCGAAACCACCGTGCTGGATGGCCCTGCACCGGATATCGAACAGTTGATCATGGCGGCGGGTACCATCTCGTTTTTTGGCACCCGACGGGTTGTGGAAATGCCCGAGGTGAACCCGGCGTCTTATTCCGACCGGGATCTGGATGAGCTGTGCGATGTGCTGAAAAGCGCTGAGAATGCGGTGTTTTTGCTGGGCAGCACCTTTGATCTGGAGCGTGGCAAGCTTAAGCTGACAAAGCGTGCCCAAAAGCTGATCGATACCTGTAAAAAAATCGGTTACACCGAGGAATTGGCCCAGCCCAAGCCGTTCGAACTCAAGGAAATGATCGTGGAGCGGGCGCGCCAGCAGGGGGCAGTCCTGACCGAGAACGCGGCCGCTGCTTTGATGGAGCGCTGCGGCAACGATCCGTTCTTACTGGAAAACGAAACCGACAAGCTGTGCGCTCTTTCGGGCTATACCACCGTTACACCGGCCATGGTGGCACAGATGTGTGCCCAGAATCTGGAAGCGGATGTGTTTGAAATGGTGCGCATGGTCACCGCTAAAAACTCTACTGCGGCCTGTCAGAAGCTGGACACTTTGCTTCGGCTGCAGAATGATCCCATTCAGATCACCGGCGCACTGATTGGCAGCTACATCGATTTGTATCGTGTCAAACTGGGTCAGGGGCAGAAAAAAAGCTACAGTGTGGTATTCAAGGATTTTGGTTACAAGGGCAGCGATTACCGGCTGAAGCGTTCGGCCGAAACGGCCAGCCATTACACCCTCGACCAGCTGGAAAGCTGCCTGTCCATTTTGGCCGAACTGGATAAAGGGCTGAAAAGTTCCCCGGTGGAAAATCGCACCCTGATGGAAACCGCGCTTTGCCGGCTGGCAATGGCCGGCATGACCAAACGGAGGATCTGATGCAGCAAAAAATCAAACTGGACCGGGTGATCGTGGTGGAAGGGCGTTACGATGCAGCGAAACTGGCCGGCATTGTAGAAGGCACCATACTTACCACCGACGGCTTTGGTATTTACACCGACCCGGAAAAAAAGCGGCTGCTGAAAACGCTTGCGCAAAAGCGCGGCCTTGTGTTGCTGACCGATTCGGATGCAGCAGGTTTCCGCATCCGGCATTATCTCACCAATCTGGTGGGGGCAAACAATGTGGTGCAGGCGTATGTGCCGGCCCAGCCCGGCAAAGAAAAACGCAAAGCTCAGCCGGGCAAAGAAGGGCTGTTGGGGGTAGAAGGCATTGACGACGATACCATTCGCACCATGCTGCTGAATGCGTTGGCAGGACAAGGGGAAGGGGAGCGGCCGCCTCTCCGGCAGGGGAGCCGTCCCATTACCTATACCGACTTATACGAATGGGGGCTTTCGGGCACCGCAAACAGTGCCGAACGTCGAGAAACTCTGTTGAAAGCATTGGGGCTGCCGCCGCGGCTTTCCAAAAAGGCTCTGGTCGAGGTGTTGAATACTCTGTATACTGTTGTAGAGCTGGAAGAGCAGATCAACCGGATTCTTCCCAAAGAAAACGATGAATAAGAAAAAGCCCTTTTCCCATTTTGAGGGAAAAGGGCTTTTTTATGCAAATGCGTATTATTTCAAAGTGCCGTCCACGATCTGATTGTAATACCAGGGCTTGGGGGCAGTAAATACCTTGCCGCTCAAAAAAGCGAAATCGGGCTGAGTAAAATGGGGCAGTTCCAGTTTCCATGCACACAGGGCCTGATACTTTAGCTTCAACTCCCGGTTGGCTGCATTATTGCCGTATTTGCTGTCGCCCAGAATGGGGCAGCCGATGCTGGCCATATGGGCACGGATCTGATGGGTGCGGCCGGTGATCAGGTTCACTTTCAAAAGGGCCAACCGACCGGAAACCGCAATGGTGTCATATTCGGTGGCAACATCCTTGGCGCCGGGCAGCTTGTCTTCCACGATGCGCACAATTCCGCGATCGGCGTCTTTGATCAGATAGCCGCCCAGTTTGCCCGAAGGGGGAATGGGCCGGCCAAAGGTAACGCATAGATAGCTTTTCTGCACACGGCGATTTTTGATCTCTTCCAAAAACAGCTGTTCGGCTTCGGGGGTTTTGGCCACGATCACAAGGCCGCTGGTACCGGTATCCAGCCGGTGGCACAGTGCGGGCTTGTACAGGGTGCTCTCGTCAAATTCGCCCTTTTCGTTCAGGTATCGCCAGACGCGATTCAAAAGAGTGTCATCCTGCGGGCCGTCTACGGGCAAGCCGGCAGGCTTGTTGGCGATCAGGATCTGTTCGCAGTCGTAAATCACCTCGGCGGCGCAGCGGGCGTTTTTCCATGCCGGGCCTTCCACACGGATATGCTTATCCAGTTCATCGTCCAGAATGAACAGCTTGATCTCGTCACCGGCCATTACGCGGGTGGAAAGGGGCTGCTTTTTGCCATTCAGCTTGATTTTGTTTTCCCGCAGGGCCTTATTCAGCTTGCCGGGGCCCAAAGCGGGGAACTGATCCATCAGATATTTGTCCAGGCGGGTGGGGGCAAGGCATTTTACTTTCAGGATGCGCATTGCACGTTCCTCCGTTTCATTTCATCAAAAAGCCCCCTTGCCGTTTGGGCAAGAGGGCGCAAGTGCCACCGACCGGGATCGAACCGGTACGCTGTTGCCAGCAAGGGATTTTAAGTCCCTGGCGTCTGCCAATTCCGCCACGGTGGCACATCCAACGACCATAATAATACCCTTAAAATCGGTGATTGTCAATCCTGTGAGCATGATAGGAAGAAGCTGCTTTCTGGAATGGATGCGTTTTTTTGAGACAAAATAAAAGGAAATACGACCCAAACCTTGAAAAACAGCTCGTTTTTTGGTATCCTATGCAAAACTGGAAGAAAAGGGCGTGTGTAGATATGAGCTTTTTGATGTTCTTTCGGTTATCTGTTTGTCAGAATAGAGGTATCGCCATCTAATAAGGGCGGTGCCTCTTTTTTTGAGAGAAGTTAAGGAGGTATATTTCAATGAGTGAAAAAATCGATTACTCGCAGGGCATTTATGATGCCAAGCAGCTTGGTACTGCAAGAATGCTGATTCTGGGCGCACAGCACATGTTCGCCATGTTCGGCGCCACCGTGCTGGTTCCTCTGATCACCGGTCTGAGTGTTTCCACCACGCTGCTGTGTGCCGGTCTGGGCACCCTGCTGTTCCACCTGCTGACCAAGTGCAAGGTTCCCGCGTTTCTGGGTTCTTCTTTTGCCTATCTGGGCGGCTTTGCCATCGTTGCCCCCAAACTGCTGGATGCCAACGGTGAGCAGACCATTGCCAACACCGAAATGCTGCCTTATGCCTGTGCCGGTATTGCATTCAGCGGCCTGCTGTATGTTCTGTTCAGCATCCTGATCTCGGTGTTCGGCATCCGCAAGATCATGAAGCTGTTCCCTCCGGTGGTTACCGGCCCCATCATCATTTCCATCGGTCTGATTCTGGCTCCCTCAGCCATTTCCAACTGCGCTACCAACTGGCTTCTGGCCATTGTTGCTCTGGGCACCGTTGTAGTTTGCAATATCTGGGGCAAGGGTATGATCAAGATTCTACCCATCCTGCTGGGTGTTGTGGTTTCCTACGTGGTTGCCATGGTTATGGGGGCTGTGGATTACACCGCCATTGCAAAGGCCGACCTTCTGGGTGTTCCCGTAAATCCTGCTGCCATGGGTCTGTTTGCCATCGACGGCAGCCCCGAGTTTATCAGCGCTGTATTTACCATCGTGCCCATTGCTCTGGCTACCATGATGGAGCACATCGGTGACATCGCTGCTATCAGCGCTACTGCCGGCAAGAACTATATCCGCGACCCTGGTCTGAACCGTACCCTGCTGGGCGACGGTCTGGCAACCAGCATGGCCGGCCTGCTGGGCGGCCCTGCCAACACCACCTACGGCGAGAACACCGGCGTTCTGGCCCTGACCAAGATCTACGATCCGCTGGTTATCCGTATCGCTGCAGTGTTTGCCATCATCCTCAGCTTCAGCCCCAAGTTCGAGGCTGTCATCAACACCATTCCCGCAGCCATCATCGGCGGCATCAGCTTTGTGCTGTACGGTATGATCTCGGCCATTGGTGTGCGTAACGTGGTTGAAAACCAGGTCGACTTTACCAACAGCCGCAACCTGATCATTGCCGCAGTCATTCTGGTTTCTGCGCTGGGCTTCAACTCGGTTGGCGGTATCACCTTTGTGATCGCCGGTGTTTCCGTCAACCTGTCCGGTCTGGCCATTGCCGCTATTCTGGGTATTGTGCTGAACGCCGTTCTGCCCGGCAACGACTACGAGTTTGACGCTGCAGGCGATGCCGACCCTGAAAGCGCCAGCCTGCGTATCTGATCCCAATAAAACAGATTGCATTGCAAAGGGCATAGCTTCGGCTATGTCCTTTGTTTTTGTAGGAAAGACGCTGTACGGCGGTTGAATACGACGCTTTTGCACTGTAAAGTAGTAAATGATTCCCTTAAAAATGCCCTTTTTCCCTTGTTTTGTGCCGCGGTGTGTACTATAATAACAGGGTATAGCAGCTTGCGATTGCCTCTGGCAGGGCGCGCGGAACGGCTGCACACAAAGGATTGGGAAACGTAGCATAATCTTGAGTGAAGGAGCGATTTGACCCTATGGCAGATTATTTTGCAATGAGCACTGAACAGTTGCTGGAAGAACAGCAGCTGCTGCGTGCGGAATTTCTGAAGTATAAAAACATGGGCTTGCAGCTGAATATGGCACGCGGCAAGCCCTGTACCGAGAAGCTGGACCTTTCCAAGGAACTGCTGAAGATGGATAACTACATTGGTGAGGACGGTTTCGATGCCCGTAACTACGGCCTGCTGGAAGGCATGCCTGAGGCACGCCGCTTTTTTGCCGATCTGCTCAGCGTAGATAAGGACGAGGTTGTTGTTGGCGGCAACTCGGCGCTGCAGATGATTTATTACATGATCGATCTGGGCTGGCGTCAGGGCTTTGTGGATTCGCCCCGTCCCTGGCGGCATTACAACAGCCTGAAGTTCCTGTGCCCGGTACCCGGTTATGACCGTCATTTCCGCATCACCGAGTACTTCGGCTTTCAGATGATCAACATCCCCATGACTGAAACCGGCCCTGATATGGATATGGTCGAGGCGCTGGTCAAGCGGGATGACACCATCAAGGGCATCTGGTGTGTGCCGGTTTATTCCAACCCCGATGGCTATACCTATTCGGCAGAGACCGTTCGCCGTCTGGCCCGTATGCAGACCGCTGCCCCCGACTTTAAGATCATCTGGGACAATGCTTATATCGTGCATCACCTGACCGACGAAAAGTGCGAAGTGCCCAGCCTGCTGTATGAATGCCAGAAGGCTGGCCATTCCGAGCGCCCGCTGACCTTCTGTTCCACCAGCAAGATCACTTATCCCGGCGCAGGTGTGGCGGCATTGGCGGCCAGTGAACGCAGCATCAAGTACATCACCAAAAACATGATGCCCATGATCATCAGCTTTGACAAGATGAATCAGCTGCGTCATGTGCAGTACTTCAAGAACCGCGAGGGTGTGCTGGCCCACATGGAAAAGCACCGTGCCATTCTGGCCCCCAAGTTCGATCTGGTCAAGCGTACCTTTGAGGAAGAGCTGACCCCCTGCGGCAAGATTGCCCGCTGGACCGACCCCAAGGGCGGCTACTTCATCAGCCTGTACCTGCAGGAAGGCTGCGCCAAGCGTACGGTGCAGATGTGCAAGGATGCCGGCGTTATCCTGACCGGCGCCGGTGCAGCGTATCCCTATGGCCTTGACCCCAAGGACAGCCACCTGCGCATTGCACCCACCTATCCGTCGCTGGAAGAGCTGGAAACTGCCGCCAAGATGCTGACTGTCTGTGTGCGTCTGGCCACTGTCGAGGTCATGCTGAAGAACCGCGACTGATTGTGTAAATTATTTCCTCTGCTTGTTTTGCGGCAGGCAGAGGAAGGATAAGAAAGGAAACTCCTGCTATGAAGTGTCCCTATTGCGGTGATATTGACTCCAAGGTGATCGACTCGCGCCCCACCGAAGATGGCGAAAAGATCCGCCGTCGCCGGGAATGTCTGGGCTGCAAAAAACGCTTTACTACCTATGAGATCGTGGAAACGGTGCCTTTGATGGTTATCAAAAAGGATCGCAGCCGCGAAGCCTTCGACCGGCAGAAGCTGCTGAACGGCATGCTGCGTTCCTGCGAAAAGCGCCCGGTCAGCTACGAAATGCTGGAACGTGCGGTCGATAACATCGAGCAGACCCTGCTGAACTCGTACGAGCGTGAGATCAGCAGCATGCGCATCGGTGAGCTGGCCATGCAGGAACTGAAGAAGATCGACGAGGTCGCCTATGTGCGCTTTGCTTCGGTCTACCGTCAGTTCAGTGATCTGAATACCTTCATGCAGGAACTGAAAGAGCTTCTGGATACACGCGCCAAGGGTGTCTGAGGTTCAAAATCAAAAAAGCACGCCCCTGTCTGCCGGCTTTCGGCAAACGGGGGCGTTATTTTGTTCCGGTGGAATTATTCCCGCTCAAACCACACGATGCATTCTACGTGCTTTGTGCGGGGGAACAGGTCTGCCGGCTGCACTTCCACGGCGCGGTAGCCCTTTTCGTTCAGATACTTTGCATCCCGTGCGGCGGTGGCCGGGTTGCAGCTTACCATTACGATGCGGCGGGGGGCCATCTGCAGCACTGCGTCCAGCGTGGGCTGGTCGCAGCCCTTGCGGGGCGGGTCCAGTACGATCACATCCGGTTTCAGTCCTTCGGCGGCAAGCCGAGTGGCGGCCTGACCGGCATCGGCGCAGAAGAAACGGCTCTTGGCCGCAATCACTTCGCCCATGCGGGCGGCATTGCGGCGTGCGCTTTCTACGGCTTCCTCGATCACTTCAACACCGATCAGCTCGCTGCATTGGTCCACCATCGATAGGCCGATGGTTCCCATGCCGCAATACAGATCCAGCAATCGATCACCCGGCTGCAGGGCTGCATAACGGGCAGCAGCGCGGTAAAGCTGTTCGGCAGCAAGTGTGTTGACCTGATAGAAGGAAAGGGGGCCAAGCTGCACCGGCACGTCACACAGGGTGTCTTCAATGTAGCCGGGACCGTACAGGTTGATGTTCTGCAACCCAAGAATTACATTGGTTTTTTTGGTATTTACGTTCAGCACCACGCTGCGCACAGCGGGGAACTGTGTGGTCAATTCGGCAACAAGGCTTTTTGCACCGGGCAGGCTGTTGCCGTTGCACACGATGCAAACAAGAATCTCGCCACTGTGCGCACCGCGGCGCAAAAACAGATGACGAACCAGCCCCTTGCCGGTGGCTTCGTCATACGCGGTGATTTTGCGCTCGTCCATTTTGCGGCAAAGCCAGTTGGCAATCTGATTTAAAACTTCCGGCTGCAGTTTGCAATCCTGACAGGGAACAATACGATGGGTGCGTCCGGCATAAAAACCGATGCACAGATGCCCGTTTTTGTCTGTGCCTACCGGAAACTGCACCTTGTTGCGGTAGCGGTCTTCCTCGGGCGAGGGCAAAATAGGCAGAACAGGCAGTTCCAGCCCACCCAAACGGCGGAACGCATCGGCGGCAAAGCTTTGCTTGGCCTGCAGTTCGGCTTCATAATCCAGATGTCGGAAGCAGCAGCCGCCGCAGGGGCCGGCACAGGGGCAATCGGGCTGACGGCGGGCGGGGGAAGGGGTAAGCAGCTGATGC
>JAFULE010000111.1 GCA_017483235.1 Faecalibacterium sp.
GTGGGGGCCGGGGTAGGGCTAAGTTCCGGCGCAGCGCTGGGCTGCTGTGTCGGCGCTTCGGTAGGCGCGGTAGTCGGCGCTTCGGTAGGCGTCGAGGTTGGTGCTTCAGTGGGCGCTGTAGTCGGAGCTTCAGTGGGCGCTGTAGTCGGAGCCTCGGTAGGCACCGGAGTCGGTACTTCGGTAGGGGCAGGGGTAGGCTCGGGTGTGGGGGCTTCGGTGGGCACGGGGGTAGGCTCCACCGCTGCCGTACTGCTGCCGGGCAGCGGCGAGCTTAACTCGGTGAGCGGGCGCAGGGTCAACCCAGAACCTGCTTTTAAAGTAGTCAGCCGCAAGCCGGTACGCCGGGCACTGACCGCAGATGCCGCAGCCGAAGAGGGCTGCGAGGCGGCCAGCTGTGCATTTTCATTCTGCTGCTGCAGGGCAAGCGCCGCGTCGGCATCGTAAACCGCGCTGACCAGATACTGCCGCCCTTCCTGATCGGTGGCAAAGGTGGCCTTAAAGGGGCTGCGCGCGCCGTTTTCGTAATACAGATAGGTACCGTCGCCCATGGTCCAGAAATAAGTTTCCTGATCCGCTTCGGTTTTCACATAGGCAGTGATGGGCGCGGGGGTGGGGGTAGGGGCCGGAGTAGGTGTGGGGGCAGGAGTGGGAGTGGCAGGGGTTGACTCGAACGAGCCCACATTCTCTTTGCCGGTGCTGCTGTCGTTGGGGCGGCTGGCGGTATCCTCCTGGCCGGCCGCACCGGTAAACTGCTCCACCTTGACCTCTACCTTTGTATAGCTCACCTTTTCCTTTACGGTCACCGTTTCAGTTTCGGGCATTACATAGCCCTGCAGGGCGGTAAGCGAAACCTCGTACTTGCCGGGGTTGAGCTTGTCCAGCTTAAAGGTACCGGTTTTGGTGTTCAAATTATACTTGCCAATGGCACCCAACCGGCTTTGCTGGGCCTTATATTCGTTGTCTTTGTCTTCCAGCTTGTCCAGCGAGCGGCAAATGATCACGACCTGCACATCCACGCCGGTCAAGGGCTGGAGGCTGGTGCCGCCCTTACCATCCGGCACATTTTTGTACACGTTCACCGTAATGGCCTGGCTTTTACCGCTCAGTTCCATTGCCAGTTCAATGTCCGGCACCGGGGTGGGGGTTACATAGGGGCGCAGGCGGTTATCCGCCTGCCAGTTCACCTGCGTCCAGGCCGGGTCGGGAGTACGGGTAGGCGCCGGGGTTACCACCGCCGAAGAGGCCGGAACTGAAGATGCGCCCGCGGCCAACGGCAGCACAACAGTGCCAATGCCGCCGCCCGCAATGGCAAGGGCCGTGACACCGGCAAGGATCATTTTACCGAACGGCCAGCGTGCAAACCGGCTGACCGAAAAATATGACGAAAGGTCTTGCTTCATGGTTCCTCCTGAGGGGCAGGCCGGGCAAAGCCGCGCCCGGCATTCCTTAACGGTACGAGTATATCATGTTTAATGAGCCGAAACAACAAATACTCACAAAATCCACACTTTTCATACGAAAGATACCGGCCAAAAATTGCAAATTATTTGGCGATGCTGCGGCAAATGTCGAACACACTTTATACCCAAAAACCAGCAGCTTCCACAATTTGACAGCACAACCCAAAACCTCGATGAGGCAACCGTAACAAAATTGCAAACCGGGGCTTGATGTCAAGACAGGTGTATGGTATTATGTACAGGCTGCAAACTTCATTCGGAAACGAGGATCATACGATATGGAACACATCACCGCATTTTTAAAACGGAAAAACGTGGAAATTTCGGTTCGTCGATACTTAATTGATGCCATGGGTGCCATGGCCCAGGGCCTGTTTGCCAGTTTGCTGATCGGCACCATTGTAAAAACACTGGGTGATCAGGCCGGCATCGCGTTGCTGAGCGAGATCGGCGCCTATGCACAAAGCATGAGCGGCCCGGCCATGGCCTGCGCCATCGGCTATGCGCTGCAGGCGCCGCCGCTGGTGCTGTTCAGCCTGATCACAGTGGGTTATGCGGCCAACGCGCTGGGCAAAACCGGCGGCCCGCTGGCGGTGCTGATCATTGCCATTGTGGCTGCCGAGCTGGGTAAGCTGGTCAGCAAGGAAACCAAGGTGGACATTCTGGTCACCCCGTTGGTCACCATTGTCAGCGGCGTGGGGCTTTCGATGCTGATCGCCGGCCCCATTGGTGCCGCCGCGGCCAGCATCGGCGGGCTGATCCAGTGGGCTACCATTCAGGCCCCCTTCATTATGGGCATTGTGATCGCTGTGGTGATGGGCATTGCCCTTACCCTGCCCATCTCGTCGGCGGCTATCTGCTCGGCACTGGGGCTGGTAGGGCTGGCCGGTGGTGCGGCGGTGGCCGGCTGCTGCGCCCAGATGGTAGGCTTTGCAGTGATGAGCTACAAGGAAAACGGTGTAGGCGGTCTGGTCAGCCAGGGGCTTGGCACCAGCATGCTGCAGATGGGCAACATCGTCAAAAACCCCCGCATCTGGATCCCCCCCACGCTGGCAAGCGCTATCACCGGCCCGCTGGCCACCTGCCTGTTCAAGCTGGAGATGAACGGTGCCGCCATCTCGTCCGGCATGGGCACCTGCGGCCTTGTGGGGCAGATCGGCGTGTACACCGGCTGGGTCAATGACATTGCCGCCGGAACCAAGGCCGCCATTACCCCCATGGACTGGCTGGGCCTTGTGCTGATCTGCTTCGTGCTGCCCGCTGTGCTGAGCGTGATTTTCTGCGAGATCGAGCGCAGGCTGGGCTGGATCGGTGAAAACGATCTGAAGCTGAACTGAGGACATTATCTTTCTTTTTCATTGCAAACGCCGCGGGGTCTGCTTTTGTATGGGCAGGCCCCGCGGCGTTTTATTTCTTTGATCAGATCATCCGGCCGGTGGCTTGATCCCAATGGCCAATACGTGCAACGCCCACCGCGTACATTCCCTGCTCGGCATGGCGCTGCTCCACCAGCGCGCGGGGATACGGGCAGCAGCCGTGGTTGTGCCAGGGGTCGTTGAACCAGAAATTATCCTCGTCATAGCCCACCAGCAAAAGGCAATGCTCGTTGCCCTTCCAGGTAAAACGCTGGCCGCTGGGCAGTGTCCAGTAGCTGAACCCACCTGCCGGCTGCAGATCCAGCGTAGCCCAGAACACCACCGGCATATTGTTATCGATGTACTTTTCGCACAGCTGGGCGGCGGTAAGGCCGGTTTCATCCACCGCGGCAAACCGCTGGTGCGCCTCTTTGGCGGCAAAGGTGTTCTGCAGCGCCTTTACAATGCAGGGCGCATAGCAGCCCCAGCCGGTCAGGTCACGTGGGTCGTTGATGTAGTAGTAGGTGGGGTCGGGGGCATACATCTCCCCTTTCATCTCGGTGGAGTAGGCCCGGGGCAGGTATTCGTCAATAAACTCGTCGGGCTGCACCTCCACCCCCAGATACTGCAGCAGCATCACGGTGGAAATGCTTTCGCAGCCATAGACCCAGCGCTCGGTCTGGTCGATGTAGGGCACACGCAGAATTTTTTTCATCGGCAGAGCTCTCCTTTTTGCAAAAAGATGGAATTGAGGCATTGTTCCGGGGCAGCGGGCCGTGTTATACTACCCACAGAAGGACATTTTGGGGGAGGTACGGCGTATGAACACCATCATCATCGGCATTGCGGGCGGCACCGGCAGCGGCAAAACCACCCTGGCCAAACGGCTGAAAGAACGGTTTGGCGCGCACGAGGTCAGCCTGATCTCACACGACAACTACTACAAGCGGCACGACGAGCTGAGCTACGACCAGCGCTGCCAACTGAACTACGACCACCCGGATGCCTTTGACACCGATCTGATGGTGCAGCAGCTGAGCCAGCTGAAAGCCGGCAAGGCCATTCTGTGCCCTGTATACGATTATACCACGCACAACCGCAGCGAGCAAACCGTAACGGTGGACGCTGCCCCGGTGGTGATCGTAGAAGGCATTCTGCTGTTTGCCGAGCCGCGGCTGTGCGAGCTGTTTGACCTGAAGGTATTTGTGGATACCGATGCCGACGAGCGGATTCTGCGCCGGATCATCCGGGACGTAAAAAAGCGGGGCCGCACCCTGGACAGCGTGGCCGCCCAGTACCGCAACACGGTAAAACCGATGCACGAGGCCTTTGTGGAGCCTTCGAAGCGCAAGGCCGACCTGATCGTGCCTGAGGGCGGCAAAAACCCCGCCGCACTGGAAATGTTGTTCCGTTATGTGGCGGATCACCTGCGGCGGCAATAATCAAA
>JAFULE010000112.1 GCA_017483235.1 Faecalibacterium sp.
AAAGCCCACCTCACGCTCCAGTGCATCCATCATGTGGGTCAATCCCGATTGGGTATAGCCTACAACATCCGACGCCTTGGTAAAGCTGCCAAGGTCTGCGGCCGTCATCAGAATCTCCAGTTTTTTACTGTCCATGATTCTTCCTCTATGTTGTATCTATTACGATTTGTCATAGAACCATTATAAACCCCCGTTTCTCATTCTGCAAGCAGAATGGTAAAATGGAGCAAACTAACAAGAGGATGATGCGGCAATGGAAAATAAGCTGACCTTCAAACAACGCATGCTGGTGGCAGGCACACTGTTCGGGATGTTCTTTGGTGCTGGCAACCTGATCTTCCCGGTACATCTGGGCCAGATTGCGGGGCGTAATGTTCTGCCTGCAATGCTTGGCTTTGTTATTACGGCAGTTGGTATTCCCATTCTGGGCGTGGCGGCCATCGGCAACACGCATTCCGATGGCTTGCAGTCGTTGGCCAATAAGGTGGGTAAGGGCTACAGCTATGTGTTCACCTGTGTGCTATATCTGACCATCGGCCCCTTCTTTGCCATTCCGCGCTGCGCTACCACCTCCTTTACCACCGGCGTGCAGCCTATGCTGGGCGATGGGATTTCAGAAGGAACAGCATTGCTGATCTTCTCGTTTGTGTTTTTTGCCCTTGTGCTGTTTTTCTCGCTGCGTCCGGCTGGCATCACAGTGTGGATCGGCAAGATCATCAACCCGCTGTTTTTGACTTTTCTGGCCATTCTTGTGGTGTCGGCACTGCTCAATCCCGGTACGGCAGTCGGTACGGTTCATCCCACCGGGGCTTACGAGGATAACGCGTTGTTCTCGGCGCTGATCGAAGGTTACGGCACCATGGATGCCATTGCCGGTCTTGCTTTTGGCATTGTAGTCATCGATATCATCCGCTCTATGGGGGTTACCGAAGACTCGGCCGTGGCGCGGGATGTGCTGTATTCCGGCATCCTCACAGGTTTGTTGATGACCGGCATCTATGTGGCCACCATTCTGATGGGGGCACAGTCCCGTGGCTTATTCGAAACTTCGGAAAATGGCGGTATTGCACTGGCGCAGATTGCCGGCCATTACCTTGGCCCGGCCGGCAGCATTGTTCTGGCCCTTACCATCACGTTTGCCTGCTTGAAAACCACCATCGGTCTGGTTACCAGCTGCTCCGATACCTTTGTGCGAATGTTTCCCAAAGGGTTTTCGTACAAAACGTGGACCATTCTGTTCCCCCTGTTTTCCTTTGTCATCTCGAATTTTGGTCTGTCCAAGCTGCTCAGCTATTCGCTGCCGGTGCTGATGCGGCTGTATCCGCCTGCTATTGCCCTGATCGTTCTGGCGTTGATCGGCAACCTGTTCCACCACGACCGGGTGGTTTATGTCAGCGTTACTGCTTTTACTTGTGCGGCGGCTCTGTTCGACTTTGCCAAAACACTGCCTGCTGAGCTGCAGACGGGCCTGCAAGGTATGATCGCTTTTGCCGAGCGGTATCTGCCATGGTTCAGCCTGAATCTGGGGTGGGTACTGCCTGCCTTGGTCGGTTTTGTCCTGGGGATGGTACTGCGTACGGTTCACAAAGTAAAATAAATGTCACAAAATGACCGGCCTGCATAGTTCCTGCTGCAGGCCGGTCATTTTGTAACTTGCTTTTTTGTAAAGCAGGCTCGCGGTTGACAGGGTGGTGCACGAATGCTATATTCTGCTTAGAGTTGCCTGTGCAAACAGGCAGGAAAGGAGCTTAAAAAGTATGATTGTTCGTGAGGTCGTCTCCGGCTAACTGAATATGGGCGTGAAGAAGAACACAGGGGGATACCCCTTGGTTTTGTGCGCCGCTTTTTAAGTATCTTTCGTATATTTGGTCACCGTAGGTGCAGCCAGAATCGAAGGCTGCTTTCCTGCGGTATTTTTATGCCCATTTTCAGTTAGCGGAATGGAAGGGAGTGTTGTGTAATGAAATGCTTTACCATGACAAATACCATAACCACTGAAATGGGAGGTAATAACCTTGACAATAAACGATTACGGCTACCGGCCGACAGACCAATCACTTTCGGGCATCCCGGCCCGGGTCACCGCAGTGCATAAAGAACGCTATCAGATCGTCTGCGACTATGGCGTTGGTTACGCACGGCTGAAAACCAAAGAATATTACAGCGAAGGCAGATCTTTCCCACCACAGGGGATTTTGTAGCAATTCGTTATAACCCGGATGGCGACAGTCAGATTGTTGCCACATTGCCTCGGCGTTCTTTCTTTTCCCGGCGTGAAGCGGGGCCTGCTGCCCGCGAGCAGGCAGTGGCCGCAAACTTTGACTATGTGTTTATCATGCAGTCGCTGAATCTGGATTTTAACCCCAAGCGGCTGGAACGGTATCTGACTTTGGCTTGGCAGTCAGGAGCAACGCCGGTTGTTTTGCTAACTAAAGCTGATCTGGTGGATGACCCGTGGGCCTATGTATCTGCAGTGGAACGTGTGGCCTCAGGGGTAAACATCCACGTCATCAGTGCCCACACCGGGGATGGGATGCAGCGGCTGAACGCATACCTTCAACCGGGCAATACGGTGGTGTTTCTTGGGTCTTCCGGCGTGGGTAAGTCCAGCTTGGTCAACGCCCTTGCCAGGCAGGAGATCATGACCGTGAACGGAATCCGGGAAGATGACAGCAAAGGCCGCCACACCACCACCCATCGCCAGCTGATCCGGCTGGACAGCGGTGTGATGATCATTGATACCCCCGGTATGCGCGAGTTGGGGATGTGGCAGGTATCGCAGGGCATTGGTGAAGCCTTTGCGGATGTGGATGTATTTTTAGGCAAATGCCGTTTTTCCGATTGTACCCATACCATCGAGCCCGGCTGTGCAATTCGGGCAGCCATAAGCAGTGGCGAACTGTCCCAGGCTCGATGGGAAAGCTACTGTAATTTGCAAAGTGAAGCGATCAGCCACGAGGAAATGCTGCGACGTAAAAAGCAATGGAGTAAGGGTGTGGCAAAATTTTCAAGACACAGAAAGAAGGAGGTCTGGTGATGGAACGATTGATCAAATCAATGGAAGAAAAATATCTGGTTCCGTCATTGGAACTGGTGGAAGCGGTGTTTACAGCATCAGAATCTGCAGAAGACGGGGCGCTGGTTCGTCGTCTGGTGGAGGAGATTCGTAGCAAACGGTTTTATCTTCCACAACTGGAGTTGATTATGGTAGACGAATCGGACGAGATTATAGGTTACTGTATGTTCGCTCGGTTCCATCTGGAAGGGTGCTATGAAAATGAGCTGCTGCTACTGTCACCGGTTGCGGTAAAAACCGAGCTACAGCGCCGGCATATCTCCAAAGAGTTGATCGAATACGGCTTTGAAAAAGCGAAAGAGTTGGGTTACAAAGCGGTCATCGTAGAGGGCAATCCATTGAACTACCGAAACCGAGGTTTTGTTACCTCGGCGCACTACGGGATCACTGCCCATGAGTCGGTAGGGCTACCGGCGCCGGAATGCCTGATGGTAAAAGAACTGGTGCCCAACGGTTTGGCCGGGATTTGCGGAAAAGTTTCCTATGATGACTACGGTTGCCTTCGCAGCAGTTGAAGCAGGGCGCGTCTTGAAATATGTGTGCTGCAGAGCAAAAACAAGATAACTTCGCAAAAATGGAAATCGTTTTGACTGCCGGATATGATATGCTTTACGTGCAGCTGTAAAACCGAACGAAAGGAGGAGGCAGTATGGATAATCGGCAGATTATGCAGCAAAGTCTGGATTATATTGAAGATAATCTTCTGGCGGAGCTCACTGCGTCGGAGCTGGCTGCGCAGGCCGGCTTTTCGCTGTTCCATTATTATCGGCTGTTTCAGGCGGCCACCGGCATGCCGGTGATGCAGTATATCCTGCGCCGCAGATTGCTTCACGGTATCTATGCAGTCGGTCAGGGGGCAAGCAAAACAAGCGCAGCACTTGCCGTTGGCTTTGATACCTATGCCGGTTTTTACCGGGCATTTTGCCGGGAATTTGGCTGTTCTCCCTCCGATTATCTGAAGTCCGGCAGGGCAAAGCGCCCGTACAGGATCAATTTGCTGAAGGAGGAACATTTCGCCGTGACTCATAAAAAAGCAGTACAGATGCTGAAGTACTGGAATTTGGAAGATCAGCCGATCAATGATATTTATCAGCAGGGAACCGGAGCAAAAATCGAAACCGGCTGCTATGTGGGCGACAGTTATGTGCTAAAGTACAGCGTCAACCCCGGCCGGTTGAAAAAGCACATCGAGGTGTCCAAAGCGATCGAAGCGGTCGGTCTTCTGGCGGCAGTGCCGATTCCCACCGCAGACGGCAGGGAAGTGGTGCAGGACGGGCAGCTTTATTTCTGCGTTACCAGACGGCTGCCGGGGCAACAGCTGATGCCCGAAAGCTTTTATCATAGGGACGCTGACCGCAAGGCGCAGTTTGTAGGCGAGATCATTGGACAACTGCATCTTGCACTCGGT
>JAFULE010000012.1 GCA_017483235.1 Faecalibacterium sp.
CCGATCCCAAAACCTTCGAGTACTACAAAAAAGCGCAGCAGCGATACGACGGGCTGCGGGTGGTGTATTACAAGGGTGGCTTCAACTTTTCGGCCATCAACAACTTTGGCCGTAAATATGCGCAGGGGCAGTATCTGCTGCTGCTGAATAACGATGTCGAGATCCGCAACGGCGACTGGATGACCGAAATGCTCAGCCAGTGTGCCCGCCTCGGCGGTGCGGGCATCTGCGGCGTCATGATGTACTACCCCGACGAAACCCTGCAGCACGCCGGTGTGATCACCGGTCTGGGCGGTTATGCCGGCCACAGCCACAAGTACGCCAAGGCGGGCGGCAGCGGGTATATGTTCCGCGCGGCCACCGTGCAAACCCTGTCGGCGGTCACGGCCGCCTGCCTGCTGGTCAGCGCCAAGGTGTACGATCAGATGAACGGTCTGGACGAAAAGTTCACTGTGGCGTTCAACGATGTGGACTTCTGCCTGCGGGTGCGGGATGCCGGCTATCGGGTGGTGTGGACCCCCTATGCCGAGCTGACCCACTTTGAAAGCAAAAGCCGCGGACTGGACGAAAAGGACCCGGTCAAACAGGCCCGCTTCGACGCGGAACGGGCCCGTCTGTATGAAGTGCATACCCGCGCAGGTGTTCTGGCCGACCCATATTACAACCCCAGCCTGACCAAGGATCGGGAAGATTTTTCCGAAAGCGATGATCTGCGCAACCTGAAAAACTGCGAATTCTGATTTGCGAAAAGGGGAGAGCATGCCCATGAACATTGCGGGCCATTTCAAAACCATCACCAGCCATAAGCTGCTGGTGATGCAGCATTGCTTCGCCTGTGGGCTCTACCGACAGGGGCTGCTGCACGATCTGAGCAAGTATTCGCCGGTGGAGTTTATCCCCGGCTGCAAATACTACCGCGGCTACCGCAGCCCCAACGAGATCGAACGGATGGAAAAGGGCTATTCCTCGGCATGGCTGCACCACAAAGGCCGCAACAAGCACCATCTGGAATACTGGATCGACTACAACCCCGGCCATCCCCACGGCATGACCGGCATGCGAATGCCGCTGCGCTACGTATGTGAGATGGTGTGTGACCGGGTGGCTGCCAGCCAGATCTATAAAAAAGAAGCCTATACCGATGCCAGCCCGTGGGAGTATTACGACCATGGCCGCGACCATTATCTGCTGCATCCCGAAACCCGCGCTTTTCTGGAGTTTTTGCTGCTGATGGTGCGGGATCAAGGGCAGGCTGCCGCCTTTGCCTATATCCGGCAGCTGGTGCGGTCCGGGCAGGACTACGGCCCCCACCTGTGGGAGAAAACAGAAACGGAGACCGATGTATGAAACTGATCGACGCGCACATCCACCTGTTTGGGCAGGACGAATGGGCCGATGAATTGGCCGTCAGCGTGGGCCATATCAACAGCAAACAGCATGTGGACGAGTGGTTCCAAAAGCTGGATATCGTGCACGGCATTGTGATGGGCAACTTTGATCCGCTGCCGGATGTGTACGATTTTGGGCCCGGCTACTCTTACTGTGTGGGACTGGAAGGGCGGCAGATTCTGCGACTTGGCCCCGACAAGGTGCCCGCCATGGTGGAAGAACACCTGCGCCGGTCTGCCTGCTGCGGCATCAAGCTGTACCCCGGCTACGACGACCACTACCTGACGGATGAACTGTATGCCCCTTACTATGAACTGGCTGAAAAGTACAACAAGCCGGTGGCCATCCACACCGGCCAGACGCAGGATCAGCACGGCTGGCTGAAATACAGCCACCCGCTGGCGGTGGATGATCTGGCGGTAAAATACCCCAATGTGCAGTTTATCCTGTGTCATTTCGGCAATCCCTTTCTGGCAGATGCCGCTGCCGTGATGGAAAAGAACCCCAATGTCAGCTGTGATATCTCGGGCCTTCTGGAAGGATACGAGGATCTGGACGAGTACTTCGAGGATAAAAAGTATTACATCCAGATGCTGCAGGGCTGGCTTTCCTACGGCGATTACTGGGACCGTGTGATCTTCGGCACCGACTGGCCGGGGGTCAACTTCCCCAATTATGTCGAATTCATCCGCCGCCTTGTGCCCCGAAAGCACTGGCAGGCCGTGTTTTTCGACAATGCCAACCGCATTTTCGGGCTTGGGCTGTGATGCGGAACATTCTGAAACGAATAAACTGGGAAAGTTTCTTGATTTGTGCGGGAAAAGGCGGTATACTTGTGAAAAAAGCGGCAATTAGCCGTGGCAAGCCAACAGGAGGAATCGTTTATGTCGCCCAAAAAGAAAAGTGAAGCCTACATCGAAACCCCGTTTTCCTGCCAGCGCGATGGCCTTACCATTCGTGGCCTGATGTTCGAGCCGGTAAACGGCCGTCTGAACGAAGAGGGCAAGCTGCCGGTGGCGGTGGTCAGCCATATGTTCATGGTCAACTACAAGCTTACGGTGGGCTATGCCCGTTTTCTGGCCGAAAAGGGCTATCTGGCCGTCTGCTACGACTTTAACGGCGGAGGTCTGTTCTCGAAAAGCGACGGCAAGAGCGTTGACATGACCGTGCTGACCGAGGTCAAGGATCTGGAAGCAGTGATCGAAGCGGTTCTGACCCATCCCAAGGCCGATCCCGCCCGTCTGCTGCTGATGGGCTGCAGCCAGGGCGGCATGGTGTCGGCGCTGGTGGCGGCTCGCCATCCCGGCATGGTCGAAAAGCTGGTGCTGTTCTACCCTGCGCTCAGCATTCCCGACGACGCCCGCAAGGGACAGATGCTGTTTGCCAAGTTCGACCCGGTCAATGTGCCCGAGGTGTTCCGCTGCGGCTTTATGAAGCTGGGCCGCAAGTATGTCACCGATGTGAATCAGATGGATGCCTTTGCCGAGATCAGCGCCTACGAAGGCCCGGTGCTCATTCTGCACGGCACCGCCGATACTGCGGTAGATGTGTCCAACTCGAAAAAGGCGGTAGAGGTATACAAAAACGCCCGTCTCGAGCTTCTGGAAGGGGCCGGCCATGGCTTCTTCAAGCAGAACAAGGAGCGTGCACTGCAGCTGCTGGGCGAGTTTGTATAACCCCGGCGATGATGATGTGAAAAATAAAAGGCCCCGCGGCAAAATGCCGCGGGGCCTTTCTGCTGTTGCTTACTTTTCAAACACCGCAAATACGCGGGCGGGCAGGCCGGTGGCACCCTCGATGCGGGGCCAGCTGACCACAGCCACTGCGCCGGCGGCGGGCACCTTGTCCAGATTGCACAGCACCTCTACCTGCAAAAGCCCCTTGCTCAGCACATAGCGCTCGCAGGCCAGATCGCCGGCTGCTGCTGCCAAGGCCGAAGCGTCGGTGTCCAGCGTTTCGTGGCCGTTCATGGCGATGTTGCGCTCTTCCACAAGGAACTGCAGCGCTTCCATGCTCCAACCGGGGAAATTCTCGCTGCCGTTTTCGGCAATGCCGCTCAAGGCGTTCATATCGGGCCAGTTTTTGTACCAGTCGGTGCGCAGGGCTACAAAAGCGCCTTCGGGAATTTTGCCGTACTGTTCTTCATAGGCCAGAATATCGGCTACCGTCACGGCGTAGTGCACATCCTTTGCCACCTGCGGGGTGATGTCCAGCACGCACAGGGGGTACACCATATTGGCTACACCGTATTGCTCACTGCTGGCAGCGCCCTTGATAAAATGGCAGGGGAAATCGATGTGGGTGCCGAACTGGCCGGGGAATTTGTAGGTGTGGATCAGGCATTCCAGCATGGGGTTGCCCCAGTCATACACGGTTTTGCACAGTTCCACCGCACCCTCGGGAATACCCGCCCAATAGGGGCTGTCGTTGTTCAAAGAATGGGAAAGCTCCACCCATTCGTAGCCTTTTGCCTGCTGCAGTTGGTCCCACAGTTTGTACATAAAATGTCCTCCGTTCGTCGGTTTGCCCGGCCAAAGCCCCAGCCGGGGAAGTATACTAAAATTTTACACGAAGAGGGGGCGGCAGCACAACTGTCAATTCTGATGGAGTTTTGGACTGATTGCTGTAAGTTTTGTCGAAGCGGATGTGCGCCGGCCTGTTCGACCCTCACACGTCAGGCCAAAAATAAAAGCCCCTCGGCGGGATGCGCCTCGGAGCTTCCATTTTTGGTGCCGGTGGTGGGGGTCGAACCCACACGGTATCGCTACCAATGGATTTTGAGTCCACATCGTCTGCCATTCCGACACACCGGCAAAAACTGTAGATATTATTATAACCCGCGGGCAGGTAAAAATCAAGCGGTATTTTTACCGTCACCAAAATGTGCCTGCAGATGTAAAATATTGCACAGTGCGCCCCCCAAAAACACTGGCAGTTTCGCCAATTCGCTCATCCTCAGTTGACAAACCGCAAAATTAACGCTACAATGGGGAAGTCCTCAGTTCAGAGGATACTAATTTCACAATGCCCCTGGTAAGCTTTTCAAAATCAGAGCGATGGTCCCCAAAAAACCAAAGGTGTGGTTCAAATCCTTCCGCGGGCAGTAAAACAAGAGGAGAATACTACTATGTTCGAAGACAAGACTTTAGTTTGCAAGGACTGCGGCAAGGAGTTCGTTTGGACTGCCGGTGAGCAGGAGTTCTACGCTTCCCGCGGCTTTGAGAACCAGCCCCAGCGCTGCAAGCCCTGCCGTGATGCCCGCAAGAACGGCGGTGTTGTACGTGGCGAGCGTCAGATGTTCGACGCCACCTGCGCTGCCTGCGGCAAGGCCTGCAAGGTTCCCTTCCAGCCCCGTGAGGATCGTCCCGTCTACTGCTCTGACTGCTTCGCCCGCATGAAGCAGAACGGCTAATTGCAAACCAGGACTGTATAAAGCTGAAAAACAGGCCATCCGGCAATCGGATGGCCTGTTTTTTATTGGTTCAATTCAGCGCAAACCATGCCCACAGTACCCCGTAGATCACCGGCTGGTGCAGCAGATAGATCCACAGCGAATGCCGCCCCAGCCAGCTCAGCGGGGCAATGTGCAGCCCGGCCAGCCTGCTTTGCCGCAGCGCGGGCAGCCACAGCCTTGCAGCAAAGTACCCTGCCGCAAACAAAAAGTACCACGGCAGCAGCGAAAAGTAATCGGTGGAAAAAAAGCCCGGGTCGGTAAAACCAATAAAGGTAGCCGCAAGGCCCCGGTACAGGGCCTTTGGTAACACGATCGTGTTACCAAACCACGCCGGCAGCAAATAGCCTGCGTTTACCGGGCGGAAAAGCGTGAATAAGAACAGACTTCCGGTCAACCCCCATCCGGCGGGCACCCGCTTCAGCACCGGTTGCAGGGCGGTATGCAGCAGCATGCTGCTGCCCAGCAGGGTAAGCACCCCAAACACCACCCGGGTGGGATAACTGAACAGCAGGGTCACTGCGGTAACGGCCAGCCCGGCAGCAAACACCACAAGCCCCCGGCGCAGTGGTTTGCGCCCCAGCGGCCAGCAAAAGCCCGACAGCAGGATAAAGGTGCAGCAGATGCTTTGCTGCCACCAAAAGGCACCCCGGCTTCCATACCATGCCCAGGGCAGACCAAACAGATACACCGCGTCCCAGCTGGCGTGATAGAGGATCATGCTCAGCAGGGTGGCACCGCGCACCGTGTCCAGCAGATGCAGCCGGCGGGGCGAAGATGATGCAGGCATGGTATTTCCCCCTTTTATAGAATGGTATCTTTATCATAACAAAAAGGCGCCGCCGTGGGAAGTACCCGCAGCAGCGCCTTTTTGGCTGATTTTGTCGGTTTGTGTTATTCCTCGTCCCAGTCGTCTTTCAGGAAGTGGATGTTGTTGATGAAAGCGCTCTGTTCGGGGTCGGTAAAGGTGGCTTCTTTGGCGTATTTGGCCAGCACGGCGGCGGTCTTTTTGGGATCGGCCAGAGTACCGGGGCCGCCAATGCAGCCGCCGGGGCAGCCCATGCCCTCGAGCAGATAGCCGTTGTACTTGCCGGCCTTGGCCAGCAGCAGCATTTTGCGGCATTCGTCCAGCCCCTGTGCCGAAGCGATCTTCACTTCCTTGTCGGGGTACCATTCGTGGATCTTGTCGGCCACCGCTTTGGCAACGCCGCCCGATGCGGCAAAGGCGCGGCCCGCCGAAGAACCAAACTGCAGATCCTCGTCGGTTACCTCCAGATTGTCAAAGTCGATGTCGCGGGCCTCCATTATGCCGGCCAGCTCTTCAAAGGTCAGCACAAACGACACATCGCTGCGCACGGTGCGGCGCATGGCCTCCAGCTTTTTGGCCGAGCAGGGGCCAATAAAGCACATGCGGGCGTCCGGGTCGGCCTTTTTCAGCATGCGGGCGGTGAACACCATGGGGGTCATGGCCATTGAGATGTTTTTAGACAGATCGGGGAAGGTCTTTTTGGCCATCATGCTCCACGCAGGGCAGCAGCTGGTGGCCATAAAGGGCTTTTCGGCGGGAACCTCGGCCAAAAAGTCTTTGGCTTCGTCCACGGTGCACAGGTCGGCGCCGATGGCCACCTCGGCTACATCGTAGAAGCCCACAGCCCGCAGCGCGGCCCGCAGCTTGGCAGTGGTGTTCAGCTGGGGAAACTGGTTGACAAAGGCGGGGGCTACCAATGCGTAGATGCGGTCGCCCCGGTTGAAGCCCTGAATCAGCTGATAGATCTGGGCTTTGTCGGCAATGGCGCCGAAGGGGCAGCTGACCAGACACTGCCCGCAGGAAACACACTTGTTGTAGTCGATGTCGGCCCGGCCCAGCTCATCCGACTTGATGGCCTTCATGCCGCAGGCAGCAGCACAGGGGCGCTCGGTTTTTACAATGGCGCCGTAGGGGCAAACTTCGGCACAGCGGCCGCACTTGATGCATTTGTCCTGATCGATACGGCTGCGGCCGTTCACAAAGCTGATGGCATCCTTGGGGCATACCTCCATGCAGGGGTGTGCAAGGCAGCCCTGGCAGAGGTTCGACACCTTGACCAGCTTTTCGGGGCAGCTGTTGCAGGCAAATTTGATCACATTGATCAGCGGGGGATCGTAGTATTTGTGGGCAATGGAGGCATCCTCCAACCCGCTGACCGCACTGTTGTGCTCGTCGATGCGGCGGGTGGGCAGGCCAATGGCCAGACGCACACGCTCTTCAACAATGGCGCGCTCCAAAAAAATATCCTTGCGGAACTTGCCGACTTCGCCCGGCACAATGCTGAACGGAATCTGGCGCATCATGTGGTTGGCTTGTTCGCCTTTTACGTTGGCGTAGCCCATGCGGGCCACTTCGGTAAACACCTTGCGGCGAATCTGGGTAACGGTGGTGTTCATTCCACGAAAACTCATGCAGTACACGCTCCTTGGCATTATCGTCAGCACCGGCAAATACCGGCGCGGTTGGTACGAAGGCTCGTATCGGCCCTTATTATAACAAAAATAACTTTGAACGGAAAGGGAAATTTGTTCCAGTTGGCGTGGTTTTTGCAAAGTTGTAGCCTTGCCCGCTTTGATTGCCCTGCCGGCAAAAAAACTGGTAAAACTGTGCATGAAAACGCCGCCCCTCGGCAAAAGAAGGGCGGCGTGGTGTGGCGTTATTACAAAAGCTCGGCTTTGACCCGGGTGCCGTCGTACTCGCCCAGACGTACCCGCACGATCTGGCCCGAGGCATGGCCCGGTGCACTGACCAGCACCGGCACGTACAGCCGGGTGTAGCCGGTGAACAGGGTGCCGGACAGCTGATTTTCCAGCAGAACGGTGTCTTCGGTGCCGACCAGTTTTGCCAGTGTCTGCACCCGCACCTCTTCGGCTGCGGCGTTCATCCGGCGACTGCGGTCCTGCTTGGCCCGCTCGTGGATCTGGCCGGGGAAATCGTAGGCCGGGGTGCCCTTGCGGCGGGAATAGGGGAACACGTGCACCTTCAAAAAGCCCACCCTGCGCAAAAATTCGCAGCTTTCGGCAAAATCTTCTTCGCTTTCGCCGGGGAAACCGCAGATGCAGTCGGTGGTAAAGCTGATGTTATTTTCGCCAAAGGCGGCCTTCAGCTTTTCCACCACGGTCAGATACTGCTCGGCTGTGTACACCCGGCGCATCCGACGCAATGTGGCGGTGCAGCCGCTCTGCAGGCTGAGGTGGAACTGAGGGCACAGCTTTTGGATCCGGCTCAGCCGGGCAATGGCGTCGTCGGTGAGCATGTCCGGGTCAAGGCTGCCCAGTCGGATGCGCTCGATGTCTTCCACTGCGGCGCACTTTTCCACCAGCTCGGTCAAATTGGTACCGGTGTCCTGCCCGTAGCTGGGCAGGCTGATGGCGCTGAGCACCACCTCGCGGTAACCGGCGGCAGCCAGAGTATTCAACTCGTTCAGAATGCTTTCTTCGCTGCGGCTGCGCACCCGGCCGCGGGCGCGGGGGATCACGCAATAGGCACATTGACGGTTGCAGCCGTCCTCCACCTTGATAAAGGCGCGGGTATGACTTTCGAACCGTTCCACCGGCAGCTCTTCAAACAGCTCGCCCTTTTCGTGAGGTTTTACATCCACAATCCGCTCATGGCCGGCCAGCAGCTTGTTCACATTGTCCAGGATGGCCTTGCGGTCGCCGTTGCCGCACACAAGATCTGCTTCCATAAACGCGGCGGCCTCTTCGGGAAAAGCCTGCGGGTAGCAGCCGGTCAGCACGGTGACTGCGCCGGGGTTTTCGCGCTTTGCACGGCGCAGCCACTTGCGGCTTTTCTGGTCGCCGAAGTTGGTCACCGTGCAGCTGTTTACAATATAAACATCGGCCGCTTCGCCTTCCGGCACGATGGTATAACCGTTCTGGCGGAACAGGTGTTCCAGCGCGCCGGTTTCGTTCAGGTTGACCTTGCAGCCTAGGGTGTAAAAACAAATACGCATAACGGGTTCCTTTCCTTTCGCGAATATTATACTGTAACCGGGATGAAAGCACAACCCGCCCGCATACAATGCACTGAACAAAAATTTCCAGACAGGCGAGGAGAAATCGGAATGGACAAACGCAACTTTGCGCTGGTGTGCTGCGCGGTGTTTACCTTTTGGCTGTTTGCGCTGGCTTTTGGCAGCGCAAACGGATATGGCCTGCGATACAAAGCGGTAGAGCAGGCACCGGTGATGCAAACTGCGGCAAAAGTACAAACTGCAGCCGAACCGTCGGCCGGGGCGGTGCAGCCCCAGCTGACACTCAACTGTAAGGCAGCACTGCTGATGGATCAGGCCACCGGTACAGTGCTGTACGAAAAAAATGCCGACCAGCAGCTGCCCATTGCCTCGATCACCAAGGTGATGACCATGCTGCTGACCTTTGAAGCAATGCACGAGGGCAGGGTGTCAAAGCAGGATATCGTGCCGGTCAGCGAGCATTCCTATAGTATGGGCGGCAGCCAGATCTGGCTGGAGCCGGGCGAACAGTTTACGTTGGATGAGATGCTGCGGGCTATCTGTGTGGCCAGCGCCAACGATGCCGCAGTGGCGGTGGCCGAGTTTATCGGCGGCAGCGAGCCGGTGTTTGTGCAGCAGATGAATGCCCGGGCCACCCAGCTGGGTATGAACAGCACCAACTTCTGCAATGCCTGCGGGCTGGACCAGGCCGGCCATCTGAGCACGGCGCGGGATGTGGCACTGTTGAGCCGTGAGATCTTAAACAGCTGCCCCGAGGTGACGAGCTATACCACCATCTGGACCGACGGTCTGCGCGGCGGGCAGACCCAACTGGTCAACACCAATAAATTGCTGCGGCGATACAATGGCATTACCGGGCTGAAAACCGGTACCACCGGCGGGGCAGGGGTGTGTATCACGGCGTCGGCCACACGGGACGGTCTTTCGCTCATCGCGGTGGTTCTGGGAGCGCCCGGCAGCACCGAACGGTTTGATGCGGCCACCACCTTGCTTGATTACGGCTTTGCCAATTACGCAGCGGTGCCGCTGCCTGATCTGGCCGCCGCGCCGCTGACCCTGCAGGTTGTCGGCGGCGAAGAGGTGACTGTCCGGCTGGACTATGCTGCCCTGCCGCCTGCGCTGCTTTTGCCCAAAGGGCAGGCAGGGCAGGTCACCGCACAGGTGCAGCTGCCCCAAAGCGCCCCAGCCCCGGTGCTGGCGGGGGATGAACTGGGAAGTGTGGCACTGTACCGCGGCGAACAACTGCTGGGCCAATACCCGATTACCGCCGCCGAAGACGATCCGCAGCTGGAATTTTCCGGTGCACTGCAGCTGCTGCTGCAAAGCCTTGCGGGGGCATAACACACAACCCAAAAGCCATCGCGGCACAGGTTTGCCTTGTTGAAAAGGGCCTGCGCCGCTTTTTTGGCAGGTTGCTCAAAAGTGTTTGGCAAAATCTGAACCTACTGTAAATTTGACACGAAAACTAAAGCTTTTTCCTTGACTTTACTGTTGGGGAATTGTACACTGATATCAATGAAATTGTAACGCAATTTTAATGGGAGGTTAAGCGAATCATGAGCGTATCCTTTAATACAAAGCATCTGAATGCCTTTATTGCCGAGCATGAATATGCCGCTATTTATCCTCAGGTAGCCGCTGCCCACGAAATGCTGGAAGCCAAAAACGGCCCCGGCAACGACTTTTTGGGTTGGATGTATCAGCCCCGCGACTACGATAAGGAAGAGTTTGCCCGCATCAAGGAAGCTGCCAAGAAGATCCGTGAAGAGTCGGATGTTCTGATCGTTGCCGGCATCGGCGGCAGCTATCTGGGCGCCCGCGCCGTGATCGAAGCGGTCAAGGGTATGTACCACAACGATGTGGACGATGGCCTGAAGATCTACTTCTGCGGCAACAACATCAGCCCCAGCTATCTGAACACCATTCTGGATATCTGCAAGGGCAAGCGTGTGTCGGTCAACGTCATCTCCAAGTCCGGCACCACCACCGAAACCAGTCTGGCGTTCCGTGTGCTGCGCAAGTTCCTGGAAGAGCAGGTAGGCGAGGAAGAAGCCAACAACCGCATCTATGCCACCACCGACAAGGCCCGCGGCATTCTCAAGCAGCTGGCTGACAGCAAGGGCTGGCCCACCTTCGTGGTTCCCGACGACATCGGCGGCCGTTTCTCGGTGCTCAGCGCCGTGGGCCTGCTGCCCATCGCCTGCACCGGCATCGACATCGACGCCCTGATGCAGGGTGCTGCCGACGCTATGGCGCGCTTCTCCAAGCTGGGCCCCGACAACGATGCTTACAAGTATGCTGCTGCCCGCAACATTCTGTACCGCAAGGGCAAACAAATCGAGATTCTCGAGTGCTACGAGCCCGACTTCACCTTGATGAACGAGTGGTACAAGCAGCTGTTCGGCGAAAGCGAAGGCAAGGATCAGAAGGGCCTGTTCCCCGCCAGCTGCATCTTCTCCACCGACCTGCATTCCATGGGCCAGTTCATTCAGGACGGCGCCCGCAATATGTTCGAGACCATCGTCAACGTCAAGAACCCCGTCTCCGATCTGTATCTGGAAGAGGTCGAGGGCAACTTCGACGGCTTGAACTTCCTGGCCAACCAGAACATGAGCGTGGTCAACCGCAAGGCAATGGAAGGCACCATTCTGGCCCACATCGAGGGCGGCGTACCCCAGCTGCTGATCGACGTGGATGATCTGTCGGCCTACAACGTGGGCTACCTGATCTACTTCTTCTGGCGTGCCTGTGCCTGCAGCGGCTATCTGCTGAGCGTCAACCCCTTCAACCAGCCCGGTGTTGAGGATTACAAGAAGAACATGTTCGCCCTGTTGGGCAAGCCCGGCTACGAAGAGCTGACCGCTGCTCTGGAAGCCAAACTGAAGTAAGAAAAACCAATGATTCTGGCGCTTTCGGGCGCTGCAAATATAGGAGGACACACATTATGATTAAACTGATCATCGGTACCAAGGGCTCCGGCAAGACCAAGGCTATGATCGACATGATCAACGACAACGTCAAAACCACCAAGGGCAACGTTGTTGTGGTCGAAAAGGGCATGAAGCTCACCTACGACATCGCCCCCGCAGCCCGTCTGATCGATCTGGACGAGTACAAGATCTCTGGCGGCAAAATGCTGTACGGCTTCATCGCCGGCCTGCTGGCCAGCAACTATGATATCACCGATATCTATGTGGACGGCATTCTGAAGGTTATGGACCACAGCCTGAACAAGCTGGGTGTTGTGCTGGACGAGATTGCTGCCATCACCGGCGACAGCGTCAACGCTGTGATCACCGTCAGCGCCAACGAAGCTGACCTGCCCAGCGACGTGAAGAAGTACCTGTAAGGTACGCGCCGCGTCCCCTGTGCAAAACGAGCGGGGCCGCCAAATTTTGGCGGCCCTATTTCATTTTGGGTATTGACAAAGTGCGGCCGGAACGATATACTAACAAGGCAGCCTTTTAGAGGTGTACTATGCTATTTGACCTGAAACAATATTTCGACACCGGGAAACGCCCCTACGAAGCCGCTTTTATA
>JAFULE010000113.1 GCA_017483235.1 Faecalibacterium sp.
CCAAGGCACGCACCACCCGTATCCTGCGGGTCATACGCTGCGGTGTGGGAATGAGGCCACACAACAAGGTCAGATGCAGGCCGCTGACCACAAGAATGTGGGAAACGCCCGCCTTGCGGTACACTTCTGACTGACGGCTGCTTAAAAAGCGATTGTCACCGGCCACCATCGCCGCCAGCACCGCGCCTTCCTCGGGTGCAAGATACCGGCGCAAACGGTCGGAACATTCTTCGCCCAACTGGCGCAGCCGCAGTGAAAGCGGCCATCTCTGACCGGTCCGTTGAAATCCGGATCGATACTCCGCCTGCAGAAATTCGCCGTCGGCATAGGCACGCAAGCGGTCGGTTTTGCCTTCAACAGGCGAAAAAGTGACCACCGCTTCAATCACATCTCCCCGCCGGCATTGAGGAAGCGCCGCGCAGGCAACACGAAAGTCATTCTGCTTGTCACCTGCAGAATCCACCAGAAGCACCGCATTGACCATTCCATCCTCATAAGATGGCTCGGTCTGAGCAACCACCGCAGTGATCCGAAGGGTTTTATCCTGCAGGCTTTGCACCGGCACACGCAGCCGAAGCTCGGATATCGCAAACAATACCGTGCCGATCAGAACTGCAAGCACCAGAACCAGCGGCACCATTGTACGGCGCGCCCGCCACGCTGCAACACAGCCGAAAACGAAAGCTGCCGCAAGCAGCCAAACGGCCGCCTGCGGCAGGCATACCAAGGCCAGTTGGGTCAGAACGCTGCAGCAGCAAAAGACACAAACCGGCCGTCTCATTGAAAGTTCCCCGTCTTAGTGGAAGAACAGGGGCAGCGGCTCAAGGTACACGATGTCGGTACGCTCGGCAGCATCGCCCTCGGCCAGAACACAAGCGCGGCCGGCAATGACAGCCTCGCTGTGGGCGAGCAATGCTTCCAGAGCATGCAGCGAGCCACCGGTGGAGATCACGTCGTCAACCACCAGCACACGCTTGCCCTTCATCGAATCCAGCTCGGCCTTATCCAGCACCAGTTTCTGCTTGGCTGCGGTGGAAATGGACTGATCCTCGACCACAACCGGCTCATACATGTACAGTTTTTCACCTTTACGAGCGCAGACATAAGGTTTGCCGCTCTGTCGGCTCATTTCATGGGCCACAGGGATGCCCTTGGCCTCGGCGGTGAGGATGACATCAAACTCGGGCACCTTGTTCAGCAGTGCTTCGGCGCAGGCAACGGTCAGTTCGGCATCGCCCAGCATGATGAATGCGGCAATATCCAGATGATCGTTCACCTTGCAGATGGGCAGATGGCGGGTCAGACCCGCTACGTGCAGTTCATAAGTCTTCGGCATGGTTCCATCTCCTTACCATTATCTTCAAGAAATACAATCGGTCAGCCCATCAGCCCGGGGGCCAGGCCAGACTGCGCTTTGCCAGCACATGGAAATGCAGATGTTTTACACTCTGGCCACCATCTTCGCCAACATTGGTCACTACACGGTAGCCATTTTCCAGCTGCAGTTCGGCAGCCAGCTTTGCGATCACCGCAAACACATGACCCAGCAGTTCGGCATGATCTTCGGTCAGGCTGGCAGCCGAATCAATGTGCTGCTTGGGGATGACCAGAAAATGCACCGGGGCCTGCGGGTCAATATCGTAAAATGCCAGCAGGGTATCGTCCTCAAACAGCTTGTTGGAGGGGATCTGACCGGCTGCGATTTTACAAAACAGACAGTTTTCCATCACCAATCGCTCCTTTTCAAGGCTTGTAAGTGCCCGGCAAAGCGGTGGTAATCCCCTGCTTTGCCAGGTACTCCAATTTCACAAAGGTTTACTTCATCTGGCTCTTGACGATCTCAACAGCAGCCGCCAGAGCAGCATCGATCTTAGAAGCGTCCTTCAGACCGGCCATGGCAAAGTCCGGCTTGCCGCCGCCCTTGCCGCCGGCAATGGCAGCGATCTCCTTGACCAGCATACCGGCCTTCAGGCCGCGGGCCTGAGCATCCTTGCCAACGGCAACGGCCAGGCTCATCTTCTCGCCGTCCACAGCGGCCAGCACGGCAACCGCGTCAGGGGCCTTATCACGGGCGGTATCGCACATGCTGCGCAGGGCGTTGGAGTCGCCGGCCACGCGGGAGGCAACCACACGCACACCGTCCACATTCACGGCATTGTCAAACAGGCTGTTGGCCTTGGCAGCGGCAGCAGCAGCCTTCAGGTCAGCCACTTCCTTGGTCAGGGCCTTATTCTCGTTGGCCATACCCTCCACACGGGCAGGAACATCCTTCACACCGGTTTTCAGGGTGGCGGCAACCAGCTTCAGGGCTGCTTCGTTCTCCTGCATCAAAGCCACAGCGTTACGGCCGGTGACAGCCTCGATACGACGGGTGCCGGCGGCAACAGAAGACTCGCTGATGATCTTGAAGCAGCCGATCTGGGCGGTGTTCTGCACATGAGAACCGCCGCAGAACTCGGTGGACCAGCCCTCCACATTGACAACGCGGACAACTTCGCCGTACTTTTCGCCAAACAAGGCCATAGCACCCAGCTGCTTGGCTTCGGCAATGGGCATGTTGCGGACCTCAACGGTCATGCCCTCCCAGATTTTCTCGTTGACGATCTCTTCCACCTTGCGCAGCTCCTCGGCGGTAACGGCGGAGAAGTGGGTGAAGTCGAAGTGGGTCACGCCGGCATCCTGGTACGAACCGGCCTGATGCACGTGATCGCCCAGAACCTCGCGCAGGGCTGCCTGCATCAGGTGGGTGGCGGTATGGTTGCGGGCAATGTCCATGTGGTAGCTCTTGTCCACCTGAGCATTGACCTTGTCGCCGACCTTGATCAGGCCGCTTTCCAGTACGCAGGTGTGGACAAAGTAGCCCTTGGGGGTCTTCTTTACATCCAGAACCTTCAGCACCGCCTTGTCGGTGGTCAGGGTACCATGGTCGGCCACCTGACCGCCCATCTCGGCGTAGAAG
>JAFULE010000114.1 GCA_017483235.1 Faecalibacterium sp.
CGTGCGCCCAGATTGGCCCGGTCAAAGCCGGTAAAACGGCTGTCGATGCTGCCGCTGCGCAGCAGAAATTCCACCAGCTGCCGCACCGAAAGCCGTATCTGGGCCATATGGGTCACATCCTTTCTGTTGGGGTTAACGCAGCTCTTCGGCCAGCTGGGCGCCTGCTTTGCTGACCGCGGCAAAATCCACTGCCGGGCGGTAATAGTTTTCCAGCTCGTCATGGCAGGCTTTGGCCTGCGCCATCAGCTGCACCGCCTGCCCGATCAGCTCGGCGGCGGCCTTGCGGTTGAACCGCAGCCGGCTGCGGAAATTGGCCAGATGGGCCATATCGGTAAAGCGGCTGCACCGCACATTCTTTTGCCCGGGGAATCGGGCCGGGTGCCAGCTGTTGGAGGTAACAAAGGCCAGTTCCAAAGCGGGAATGAGCAGATGATCGATTTTATCCTCGGGGTGCATGGCACAGTGGCATACGATTACCCGGTAACCGCGCTGCACCGCCTCGTCGCGCAGCAGTTCCATGATCAGCCGGGCTGCTGCGCCGTATTCATCCTGAAAGGCCACGATCTGCCGGGAGGCCAGAGCGGTCACCGTGTTGGCGTAGAACAGTGGCCCTTTGGGGGTGATGCCGCTTAAAAAACGCTGTTGTTCGCAGCCCGCTTCACCGGTAGGAGGCAGCAGACGGGCGGCCAGTCGTTTGGTGTAAGCACGTACCTTTTCAAAATCGGTGCTGCAGGCGGCGGCCCGGCGGCTGTCCAGCAAAAGACCGCCGGCCGAGGCAATGTACCGTGCCGCCCGGCAGCGCAGCTGGCGGTTCTGGGCAAACAGAGCGTCGATCTCGGTCTGGTGGGCCTGCAGGCGGTCGTTGTCCAGTGTGTGGTACAGGCTGATCACCCGCTCCCGCGCGCCGGGGGCAGCAGGCTCCAGCGTGTGGGGGGCGGTAGCATCCACCACGGCGGCATTTTTGTCCCGCAGAATCACCCCGTCCAGGCTGTCCGGGTCGCTGGAGCAGTGGATCAACTCCACCTCGCCATCTGTCTTTGCGGCCAGCTGCCGCATCAGGGTGGACTTGCCGCAGCCCGGCCCGCTTTTGATCAGATACATCCGGCGGCCGCTTTCCTGCCACAGGGTATCAAAATAGCCCTTAAAGCCGGTGGGGGTGGTGGTGCCAAGAAAAAACTCGGCCGGTCGTTGGGTCTGGTTCATACACAAAACACCTCGCTTTTGCCTTATGGTATGCAAAAACAAGGTGTACTGTGAGCAAAACCGTGCAGATTTTGCTTAATAGGTGTGATCGCACACTTCGCCGATCTTATCCCGCAGAGCGGCAAAGTCGGCAAAGGCATTCGGCTTGTGCTGGGGCTGGCGCAGCAGGGCCGCCGGGTGGAAGGTGCCCATAAACAGGGTGCCGTTTTTGTCAAAGAAGATGCCGTGCTCCTTGGTCACCGAAAAATCCTGCCGGATCAGCCGCTGGGCGGCCACGCGGCCCAGACAGACCACGATTTTTGGCCGCAGAATCCGGAACTGCTCCCGCAGCCAGTACATGCACACTTCGCTTTCTTCGGGCAGCGGGTCGCGGTTCTGGGGCGGGCGGCATTTTACAATGTTGGCAATATAGCAGTTGGTATGGCGGTCAAGGTCGATGGCAAACAGATACTTGTCCAGCAGCTGGCCGCTGCGGCCCACAAAGGGCAGACCCTGCTCGTCCTCGCTCTGGCCGGGGCCCTCGCCCACAAACAGTACCTCGGCGTGCGCAGCACCCTGACCGAACACCACGTGGGTGCGGCCCTTGTGCAGAGGGCAGCGGGTGCAGCCGGAACATTGATGCTGTAAGGTTTGCAGATCCATAAACAGACCCTCCCCAAAACAAAACTTTTCTAAAGTTTACCACAAAATCCAAACCTTGTCTTGAAGTTCGGCCCTGTTGTGTTAAAATAAAGATCAGAAGTGTACCGGTTTGCTTAAAAACCGGCAGGAAAATGTATTTTGGAGGTATTGTTATTATGGCAGATATGTTTGCACCTATGATTGAACAGCTGAAGGCCAACCCCAAGACCATCGTGTTCACCGAAGGCCCCGATCCCCGTATTCTCGAAGCCGCTGCCAAGCTGCTGGAAGAAAAGGTTCTGAAGGTCATTCTGGTCGGCAATGTGGAGGCTGTTAAGGCTGCTGGCGCTGCCGGCAATTTTGAAGTTTCCGGTGCCGAGATCATCGACCCCGCCACCTACGAGGGCATGGATGAGATGGTTCAGACCATGGTCGAGCTGCGCAAGGGCAAAATGTCCGCCGAGGACTGCGCCGCTGCTCTGGCCAAGGGCAACTACTTTGGCACCATGCTGGTCAAGATGGGCAAGGCCGACTGCCTGCTGGGCGGCGCCACCTACTCCACCGCCGACACCGTCCGTCCTGCTCTGCAGCTGATCAAGACCCGCAAGGGCGCCCATCTGGTTTCCAGCTGCTTCATTCTGGACCGTGACTTTGGCGAAGAGGGCCTGAAGCGTATCGCCATGGGCGACTGCGCCATCAACATCGACTACCCCGACACCGTCGATAAGGCCACTGGCGAAGTGAAGCTGTCCGGCGCCCAGAAGCTGGCCGAGGTTGCCATCGAGACCGCCCGCACCGCTGCCATCTTCGGCATCGACCCCAAGGTTGCCGTGCTGAGCTTCTCCACCAAGGGTTCGGGCAAGGGCGCCACCGTTGCCCTGAGCCACGACGCTACCCTGATCGCACAGGAAATGGCCCCCGAAATGGCCATCGACGGCGAGCTGCAGTTTGACGCTGCCGTGGCCCCCGAGGTTGCCGCTGTCAAGTGCAAGGGCAGCAAGGTTGCCGGTCAGGCCAACACCTTTGTCTTCCCCAGCATCGAAGCCGGCAACATTGGCTACAAGATCGCTCAGCGTCTGGGCGGCTACGCCGCTTACGGCCCCATCCTGCAGGGCCTGAACGCTCCCATCAACGACCTGAGCCGCGGCTGCAACGCCGACGAGGTCTACAAGATGGCTCTGATCACCGCCTGCCAGGGCTGATGATCTGTCTGTAACCCTACATAGCAGTAAACGCCCGCGATGTGCCCCATCGCGGGCGTTTTTCAAACCGGAACCATACAAAGGAGTTTTGCATGTTCGGCATTGATAAAAATGAGGTACTTTCTTTCCACAAGGCAATTTATTACGAGTTCAACCCCGTGCCGGTCAAAAAGCCCTGGCGTGATGCCACCGGCGGCTTTGGCAATTTTGTGCCGCTGCAGGGCTGGCTGACCATCTTTGATAAGGATGGCTATCAGGCCGGTACTTTCTGCTCGCAGGGGATGATCAGCAACATTCTGCCGCTGGTGCTTACCGGCGAGGGCAAAACCTATGCCGAGTGGTATCATTTCCTGTACTGGAAGCTGCGCAACTTCGGCTTCCAAAGCGGCCAGATTGCCGATCTGGGCCAGTTTGACCTGATCATGCTGGAACTGATGGCCCGCCGCCGCGGTTTGCCGCTGCACCGTTTTCTGGGGGCACAAAAGGACTGGGCCCCGGCCTACAAGGGCGGCGGCTCGCTGCTTTCCAGTGACGAGGATCTGGTGGCGGATATGGTGCGCTATGTGCAGCAGGGCTACACCACCGTCAAATTCAAGGTGGGCAGCAGCTGGGGGCAGGATATGGAGCGGGATGTGCGCCGCATGGAAAAAGTGCGTGCCGCCGTTGGCCCCGATGTTGAGATTGCGGTAGATGCCAATCAGGTGTTCAGTCTGGACGATGCGCTGAAATTTGCCGACATGATCCGCCCCTACAACCCCGCATGGTACGAAGAGCCGGTGCATTCCCACGATATGAACGCAATCCGGCAGCTGAAAGAACAGTGCGGCATGATGATCGGCTACGGCGAATCGATGCGCAACTACTACGCCTTCGAAACCTATCAGGAAAAGGGTGTGGATCATCTGATGCCGCTGGTGGGCCGCATGAGCAGTATGGGCGATCTGATCCGTATCCGGGATCTGGCGCGCAAGCATGGCTTGCGGTTTTCGTCGGGCGGCACCGTGTGGATCAACGCGGTGTTCGGCACCCTGTACGAAGAAAACGAAAAGCTGGAAAACCACGAACCCATGACCGAACCCATGGGCGACTGCCTTTCCATCAAGCCGGAGGAAAAGGCCGGCCGGCTGTGGCTGCCCGACATCGAGGGTTTGCCCATTCGTCTGGATGTGGAAAAGCTGCAGAATAACGGCACCATGAAAAGCATCGCCTATTACGATGCCTCCTCTTTCTCCAAAAATTTTGCGGTGCGCGCTTCTTACTGAGTATAAACCGGCGGCTTTTGCGGTGATGCGAAAGCCGCCGGTTTTTCTGCTTGCATTCCGACGCAAACTATATTATAATAGTCAGTACGGACAGCGCCTTGTGCGAGGTTCGGCATACGGATGCGGGCCCTGTGCGAGAGGGCTCCATGAACCAGGTCAGGTGGGGAACCAAGCAGCCTTAAGTGGTCGCTTCTCTGCGCCGCAGCAAGCCTGCATTCGTATGCCGAGTTTCGCAGGGCGGGGCAGCACAACCCCGCATCGCCTGTCCGTTTTTTCATGTGGAAAGGGGAGTGCCGCTTTGTACCGTGCTTTATACCGCAAATGGCGTCCGCAGCGGTTTGAGGACGTGGTGGGCCAGCAGGCCATCGTCACTGCGCTGAAAAATCAGGTTGCAGCCGGCCGTGTGGGCCACGCCTATCTGTTCACCGGCGTGCGCGGCACCGGCAAAACCACCTGCGCCAAAATTTTTGCCAAGGCGGTCAACTGCCTTGACCCGCAAAACGGCGACCCCTGCGGCGTGTGCGCCGCCTGCCGCGGCATCGACAACGGCAGCATTCTGGACGTGGTGGAGATGGACGCCGCCTCCAACAATAGTGTGGAAGATATCCGCGACATCCGGGATGAAACCGCCTATACCCCCAGTATGTGCAAATACAAGGTGTACATCATCGACGAGGTACACATGCTGTCCGGTTCGGCCTTCAACGCACTGCTCAAAACGCTGGAAGAGCCCCCCGCCCACGTCATCTTTATTCTGGCCACCACCGAAATTCAAAAGGTGCCGGCCACCATCCTGTCCCGCTGCCAGCGGTATGACTTCACCCGCATCACCCCCGCCGACATCGCCGGTCGGGTGGAAACCATTGCCAAAGCCGAGCAGCTGGCCCTTACCCCGGGTGCGGCGGCCCTGATCGCCCGCCTGGCCGATGGTGCACTGCGTGATGCGCTGTCCATCCTGGACACCTGTGCCGGCGTAACCACCAGCATTGACGAGGATGTGGTGCGCCGCATGGCCGGTGTAACCGACAAAAGCTACCTGTTCGAAATTTCCGATGCCATCGCCGCCCAAAACGGTGTGGCCGCACTGGCAAAGCTGTCTCAACTGCGTCAGCAGTCGGTGGACGTCAAGCGTCTGGCCGAAGAACTGATCGGCCACTATCGCAGCCTGATGCTGGCCGCTTTGCCCGGCGGCAAGGCCCTGCTGTCCGGCGTGTCGCCAGACGAAGAGCAGCTGTACCTGCAAAAGGCCAGCCAGATCGGTCAGCCCGAAGCGATTCGCGCGATCCGCGCACTTGGTGGTGCGCTGGAAAAAATGACCCGCGGCAATGACCAGCGTATCGAGCTGGAACTGGCCATCTTCAGCCTGACAGACCCCGCCCTGCAGCCCGCCGCCCCGGCAGTTCCCGCGGCAGCAGCCCAGCCTGCAGTGGCAGCACCTGCCGTCCCCAGGCCTTTTGCCAGCGCCCCGGTGCAGCCCTTTGCGGCAGCCCCGGCTCCAGCAGCCGTACAGCCGCCTGTGCCGGCGGCCGAACCAGCCCCCACCCCGGCGGAACTGCCCCTGCAGCCCGAGCCGGTGCCCCAGCCGGAACCGCCCCCGCCGCCGGAAGAACTGCTGCCCCCGCCCGATGACGGTGAGGCACCCCCGTGGGAAAACCAGCCCATCCAACCCCGCGAGGTGGCTCAGCGGCCCGCAAAGCCGGCTCGCTCCGCGCAGCCGGAACCCAAGCCGGACGCCGCCCCCGGGGTGGTGCAGCCGTACCCCGTGTGGGACGAGGTAGTGCGCCGCATTTCTGAAATGGACCCCATGCTGTATTCCTACCTCAAGCGGTCCAAGGGATACTGTGACGGCAAACGGGTGCTGATCGACGGCGGGCAGATGTTCAACGATTTTCTGCGTGCCAACAAGGACAGTCAGGCCCTGATCAAAAAGGTGCTGGCCCAGATCTCGGGCAAAAACTGGCCCATCGGCCCCTACGACGCCCGCAAGGCCAACAGCGCCCGCCCTGCTGCCGGCAATGCCGAGCAATCGCTGGAAGCGCTGCGCGCCCGCGGTCTTGAGGTGGTCATTCAGGACAACGAAAAGCAAAAACGCAAATCATAATTTGAAATAAAAAGGAGAAACCAATCATGAAAGCAAGAATGCCCCAGGGCTACGGCCGCCCCGATATGAACGCGCTGATGCGTCAGGCCCAGAAAATGCAGGACGATATGAAGGCCAAGCAGGCCGAGCTGGAAGCCACCGAGTACACCGGCAGCGCCAGCGGCGAGATGGTTACCGTGACCATGAACGGCAAGCACGAGGTGCTCAGCGTCAAGATCAAGCCCGAAGCCGTTGACCCCGACGACATCGAAATGCTGGAGGATCTGGTGGCTGCCGCGGTCAATGCCACTGTGGCCAAGGTAGATCAGGACGCTTCCGAGCAGATGGGCAAGCTGACCGGCGGCATGGGCATCCCCGGCCTTTGATCAACAACGATAGGGAGGATGCAGCATGGGTTACAATGCCGCACCGCTGGAAAAACTGATTGAAGAATTTTCCAAATTTCCGGGCATCGGCCGCAAAGGCGCTACCCGCATGGCCTATCAGGTGCTCAGCATGCCGGCTGCCGAAGCGCTGCAGCTGGCCAAAGCCATCGAAAACGCCCACACCAGCCTGCACCGCTGCCGGGTCTGTCAGGACTATACCGAGGCTGACCTGTGCCCGGTGTGTGCTTCGCAAAAGCGTGACCGCTCGGTGATCTGTGTGGTCGAAAGCCCCCGCGACATTGCCGCCTTCGAGCGCACCCGCGAGTATCACGGCCTGTACCATGTGCTGCACGGCCTGATCAGCCCCATGGACGGCGTGGGCGCCGAGCAGCTTTGCATCAAAGAGCTGCTGGCCCGGCTGTACAGCGGCGAGGTCAAAGAGGTGATCATGGCCACCAACCCCACCGTTGAGGGCGAGGCTACCGCCATGTATCTTGCAAAGCTGATCAAGCCTCTGGGCGTGCGTGCCACCCGTCTGGCCTACGGTCTGCCGGTGGGGTCCAGTCTGGAATATGCCGACGAAACCACCCTATACCGGGCACTTTCGGGCCGTGATGAACTGTGATTGATGTAAAGCGAAACGACTATGCACACAAACTTTGCGTGGGGAAAAGAAAGAATTTTCGTAAAAATTGAAAATTTTTGAAATTGCCCCTTGCAAATCAAAAAAAGAATGGTATAATAACAATCTTCCGGCAGCGGAAGTGCATCAACTGCACGAAAGGAGATGAAGCGCCATGGCACAACCGAATAAAGCGGCCACCAAAAGCATCGCCCTCAACCGCGAAGCCCGCCACGAGTACTTCATCATCGAAGCGCTGGAAACCGGCATCGAGCTGAAGGGCACCGAGGTCAAAAGCCTGCGTAAGGGCGCGGTTAACCTGAAGGACAGCTGGATCGACATTGAGGATGGCCAGCTTCTGGTCAAGGGCATGCACATCAGCCCTTACGAGCAGGGCAACATCTTCAATCAGGAGCCTACCCGTCCCCGCCGTCTGCTGGCGCACAAAAGCGAGATCCGCCGCCTGCACCAGCAGTGCAAGCTGCAGGGCTACACCATGGTGCCGCTGTCGCTGTATTTCAAGCAGGGCCGGGTCAAGGTAGAGCTGGGTCTGTGCAAGGGCAAAAAGCTTTACGACAAACGGGCCGACGCGGCCAGCCGCGACGCCAAGCGTTCCATCGACCGGGCGCTTAAATCCAACGGTCGATACTACTGAATCATGGTTTTAGCCGCCAAAAGCGGGTAAAATAGATTATCAGGTACCAGTTTTCCCGCACGGGGTAGCCCGTGCGAATCCGTGGGGGCGTAATGGTTTCGACGGGGGGAGCGCGGCCTGAGCAGCGGGTAGCAGTGGGGGAACTGCTTTATAACTCCTCTAAAAAAATTAACTGACAATAACGTACAGTTAGCCGCAGCCTGAGTGCTGCCGTCCTGCCCACTCTTGTGTCGTGTGGGGTCAGGGCGTCCTTAGACACAGCACGTGAACGGGCATAAGCTTTGCCGCCCGTCATGACCTCATGAAGCTACTGAAGCGTTAGCCTGGCAACCGGCGTGACGCAGAGGGAATGTTGTAGATTGCCTGCACCCGGAGATACTCATACCAAACTCCTTTCGGACATGGGTTCGACTCCCATCGCCTCCACCA
>JAFULE010000115.1 GCA_017483235.1 Faecalibacterium sp.
ACCTCGTCCGCAGCCAGATCCAGCGTATGATCACGGTTGTCAAGGGTAAGGCGCACGCTGGCATAGCCCATGGCGCCGCGCAGCTGGGTGCCGCCAAAAATGACGTCCTCCATTTTGCCGGCGCCGCGCAGCTGCTTGGAGCTGGTTTCGCCCAACACCCAGCGGATGGCATCGGAAATATTCGATTTGCCCGAGCCGTTGGGCCCCACCACGCCGGTGATGCCGCTGCCCACGCTGATTTTGATCTTATCCGGGAAGCTTTTAAAGCCCTGAATTTCCAGTTCCTTTAATACCATTACCCTACGCTCGCTTTTACAAAAATTTCTACGTCCTTGCTCACACCAGCCCCATCAGGCGCAGCGCTTCTTTGGCAGCCTTTTGCTCGGCGGCCTTTTTGCTGCGGCCCTCGCCCCGGGCAATGCAGTTGGAATTGAAATGCACCGCCACCACAAACTGCTTGTCGTGGTCGGGGCCGATCTCTTTTTCCACCACATAGCTCAGCCGTTCTTCGGGGTTTTGCTGCACAACCTCCTGCAGGCGGGTTTTATAGTCTGCATCGGCGTGCTTGCCCTCGGTGATAAAGGGCAGAATAAAGCTGCGGGCAACCTCCATGCCGCCGTCCAGATACAGCGCGGCGATCAGCGCCTCGAACGCATCGGACACCACACTGGGCCGGCTGCGGCCGCCGCAGCGGTCTTCGCCGCGGCCCAGCCGCAGGTAGTCGCCCAGATGGATCTCCTGTGCAAACTGAAACAGCGCCCCCTCGCTGACCAGACTGGCCCGGGTGCGGGTCAGATCGCCCTCAGGCCGGTCGGCATAGGCGTGGAACAGATAGTCGGCCGACACGATCTGCAGCACACTGTCGCCCAAAAACTCCAGCCGCTCGTTGTGCTGCACCTTGGCGCGGCTTTCGTTGGCATAGCTGGTGTGGGTAAGGGCGGTAAGCAGCAGGTCGATATTCTTAAAACGGTATCCAATGATCTCTTCCAGCGGATGACTCATGATGTACAGTACCTCGTTGGGTAAAAGTCGGTTGGGCAAAGCCTGCCCATATCAGGCATTGCGGGCGTCCAGCGCGGCCTGCATGGTGCCGCACAGATCGGTTTCCACACAGGTTTTGGCCTGACGGATGGCATTTTTGATGCCCTTGGCCTTGGAAGAGCCGTGGGCCTTGATGACCGGCTGCTTGGCGCCCAGGAAGGGGGTGCCGCCCACTTCCTCGCTGTCCATGGTCTTTTTCAGGCCGCGCAGGCCGGGCTTGACCAGCAGATAAGCCACCTTGGTGCCCAGATTAGCGCCAAAAATATCCTTCAGCATGCCCATAAACAGCTTGGCCACGCCCTCGGTCAGTTTGAGAATGACGTTGCCGGTAAAGCCGTCGCACACCACCACATCGGCGGCGGCAGAAGGCACCTCGCGGGGCTCGATGTTGCCCACAAAGTTGATACCCGGGGTGTTCTTCAGCAGCTGATGGGCTTCCACCAGCAGCGGGGTGCCCTTGCTTTCCTCGGCGCCGTTGTTGGCCAGCGCCACAACGGGATTTTTGCGGCCCATCACCTTTTCGGCATAGCAGCTGCCCATCACCGCAAAAGCCTGCAGCATATCGGGGCGGCATTCCACATTGGCACCGCAGTCCAGCAGCAGATAGGGCTTATCCTTCGAAGGCACCGGGGCAGCCAGCGCGGGGCGCTTGACCCCCGTCAGGGTGCGCACGATCAGGCTGGCGCCCACATGGATGGCACCGGTACTGCCGGCCGAAACAAAAGCGTCGCCCTCGCCAGCCTTCAGCATTTCCAGACCGCGCACAATGGTGCTGTCCTTTTTGCGGCGGATGGCCATGGCCGGCTCGTCGCACATCTCGATCACCTCGGTGCAGTGCACAAAGGCCATGCCGTCGGTGGAAATGTTATGTTCCTGCGCGGTCTGCTTCAGCAGTGCTTCGTCGCCCAGCGCGATCACCTCGACACCGTATTCTTTGATGGCATCGGCCGCGCCCTGCAGGGTGGCCAGAGGGGCATTGTCGCCGCCCATCATATCAACGAGGATCTTCATTGCATCTTCCGCCTTTCTTTTTTATGCCTGTTCTTCGGTTTCCTGTTCCCGCACCGGGGGCAGATACTCTGCGGGGATGGTCTCACCACGTGCGGCCAGCCAGCCCTTGAAGCTTTCCACTGCCCGCTCGGCGGCGGCCATATACCGCAGCCGCTTGTCGCGGGGGCGCTTTTCCAGCACGGGCAGGATGCCCATATTGGCACCCATGGGCTGGAAGTTTTTGTTTTCGGTGGTAATGTAATCCACCAGCGCACCGCACATGGTGTCGCGGGGCGGGGCAGCGTATTCGCCGCCGGTCAGCCGGTCGTAGATGGCGCGGGCCGCCAGCAGGCCGCAGGCTGCGCTTTCCATATAGCCCTCAAAGCCGGTGATCTGCCCGGCAAAAAACACATTGGGATGTTCCTTCAGGCACAGCGCCGGGGTCATGACCCGGGGGCTGTCCAAAAAGGTGTTGCGGTGCATCACACCGTAGCGGAGGAACTCCGCATCGTGAAGGGCGGGGATCATGGAAAATACCCGCCGCTGCTCAGGGAAGCGCAGGTGGGTCTGGAAGCCCACCAGGTTATAAACAGAGCCTTCGCTGTTGTCCCGGCGGAGCTGCACCACGGCGTAGGGCTCCTTCCCGGTGCGGGGGTCCGTGAGGCCACGGGGCTTCAGGGGACCGTAGCAGAGGGTGTCGTGGCCACGGCG
>JAFULE010000116.1 GCA_017483235.1 Faecalibacterium sp.
GTATCCGCCTTCGATGCGGTACAGGGCAATGGGCAGCCCCAGCTTGCGGGCAAGGCCGGCAATGGCAGGGTTCATGTATTCGGTGCGGCCGCTGTAGGTGCGGTTGCCCTCGGGGGCAATGGCAATGGTGCCGCCCTCTTTGGCTACCCGCAGACAGGTGCGCACCGCCTGTACGTCGGTGGTCTGTTTGCGAATGGGGATAGGGGCCACAATGTAACGGATCACGTCCGATACCCAGCCCAGGCTGAAAATGTCCTCGGTGGCCATATAATAGACCGCCCCCTTGAAGCTGAGGCCCACAAAAAACTGGTCAAAGGGGGTTTGGTGGTTCATCAAAATCAGATATTGCCGACCGTTCTGCTGTGCAAAGGGCACGGCATCCACACCGTATTTCCAGCGGGCATAGGGGCCCAGCAGGGCGGCGGCGATGTTGCGCACCCAAACATGGCGGGGCTGCAGCCAGGGCTGCTTTTCCGGTTTGCGCTGCGCGGGTTTTGCTGCGGTGGTGCTCATAAAAAACTCCGTTGCTTGGTGTTTTGGGGCGAAAATGCTCGAAACGCAATCTATATATTACCATAAAATGAAGAAAATGGCTCATTTTGTGAACAAAAAACAAACTTTTTTCACCAGAAATCGACTTTTGTCCCAAAAATAAAAAAGCGCCGCGAAGCAGATTTTTCGCGGCGCTGCAGTGATTACAAACGGTTCAAAAGCTGGCCAAAAAGCTTTTCAGTTGGCTGCTTTGCGGATTTTCAAACAATTGCTGGGGGCTGCCCTGCTCGGCGATTACGCCGTCGGCAATAAAAATGACCTTGTCCGACACATTGCGGGCAAACTCCATCTCATGGGTCACAATGATCATGGTGGTGTCGTGGTCCTTCAGCTCCCGGATCACCTTCAGCACCTCGCCGGTCAGTTCGGGATCCAGTGCGCTGGTGGGTTCGTCAAAGCAAAGAATATCCGGCTGCATGGCAAGGGCCCGGGCAATGGCCACGCGCTGGCACTGCCCGCCCGAAAGCTCGCAGGGGTAATGATTCATTTTGGCGGTCAGGCCTACCTTTTCCAGCAGGGCTTTGGCTGTTTCTTCGTTTTGGGCGGCCACCGCTTTGTCCGGCTTTCGCCCGGCACGTTTTGCCTTGTCTTTGGCCATCAGATCCATGGCAAGGGTGATGTTGCGCAGCACCGTGTACTGCGGAAACAGGTTGAAGCTTTGAAACACCAGCCCAAAGTGCAGCCGATTTTCCCGCAGCTGGGCATCGGTTTGCTGCGAGCTGGTGGCCGCGTCGAAAATCACCTGCCCATTTACCACGATCTGTCCATCGGTGGGGGTTTCTAAAAAGTTCAGACAGCGCAGCAGGGTGGTTTTGCCGCCGCCCGAGCTGCCCAGCAGCGAAAGTACCTCGCCTTTTTCCAGCTCAAAATCAATGCCTTTCAGCACCTGGGTGCTGCCAAAGTTTTTGGTCAGCCCCTTTACTTCCAGAATTGCCATCTGCCTCACCCCTTAAAATAACTCAGCTTTTTTTCCAGCGCGCCCGACAGCAGAGTGATCACACCCACCGCCGCCAGATAGAACACGGCTGTGTAAAACAGCGGCCAGATCAAACCATGGTTGGCCACAATGTCCTGCGCCGATTTGATCAGCTCGGTCACTGTAATTACCCGGGCCAGCGATGTGTCTTTGACCAGAGTGATCACCTCGTTGGTGATGGAGGGCAGAATGCGCTTGATCACCTGCAGCAGCACCACATGGAAAAAGATCTGAGGTTTGGTCATACCCAGCACCATACCGGCCTCGTATTGCCCCTGTGGGATCGATTCGATGCCCGAACGGTAAATTTCGGAAAAATAGATGGCATAGTTGAACACAAAGGCCACCAACACGGCGGTCATGCGGCTTTTCATCGGCATGCCGAACAAAAGGCCCGGCACATAGAATACCGTGATCACCTGCAGCATCAGCGGGGTGCCGCGGATGACCCATACCACCAGTCGGGTCAGCCAGCGCAGGGGTTTGAATTTGCTCATGCTGCCAAACGAAATGACCAGCCCCAGCGGCAGCGAAAGAATCAGCACAACAAAAAAGATGAAGCAGGTGGTTTTAAATCCGTCCAGCATCACAAGGGTGGCTTGTTGAAAGGTCATAGGGGAACGCTCGCTTTCTTACAGGTAGGATCATCAATCAGCAAAACGCCTTCCCCCGGCCCGGCCGGGGCAGGGGAAGGCACACAGGCTTACAGAGTAACGGCCACTGTGGGGTATTTGGCGGCAATGGCGTCCACCGTGCCGTTTTCCACCAGCTCGGCAAAGGTGTCGTTCAGCAGGGCGGTCAGGTCGCTGCCTTTGCGCAGGCCCACCGCAAATTCCTCGTGGGTCAGCTCCAGCCCATCGATGGTCACCAGATCTTCATAGCTGGTGCCGGCGCCGGTGGAGGCAGCAGCCATGGTGCGGTCGATCACGGCCACATCCACTGTGCCGCTTTTCAGTTCCATAAAGCAATCGCGCTGGGCGGTCACAGGCAGAAGCTCGGCATTGGGGAAGTTTTCGGCCGCAGCGTCTTCGCCGGCACTGCCGGCTTCGGCAGCAACGGTCACACCGGCTGCGTTGATGCTGGCAATATCGGTATAGGTGGCCGCATTTTTGGTGTTGATCACGCAGACCTGCACGTTTTCGCTGTAGGCGGTGGAAAAATCAATGCTCTGGCCCAGTTCTTCGGTCACGGTCATGCCATTCCAGATCACGTCGATGTTTTTGGCGTTCAGCTCGGTCACCTTGCTGTTCCATTCAATCTCCTGGAACTTGGGGGTAACGCCTAGCTTGGCACACACGGCCTCTGCCATTTCGGTGTCAAAGCCTACCAGCTTGTTGTTTTCATCGTAATAGTTCATGGGCGGGTAGATGGTCATGCCGATGATCAGGGTTCCCTTGTCTTTGATGTACTCCCAGTCGGTCTGGTCCTTATTGGTGCCGCATCCGGTCGTCAGCCCCAGTGCAGCAGCAGAAACGGCGGTAAGGCCGGCGGCTTTCAAAAAGCTGCGGCGGCTGATCTTGGTATTGGTCATATCAAACACTCCTTTGAATGAAAAATCAGAGAATGCAACGGTTTGCTTTATTGCTTTATAAGTTTATCACGCTAAAGTGAAAAAGCCAATAGACGGAATGCCGAAATCTGCAGCAGGAAAACGGTCATTCTGTCGGGTATATACAAAAAAGTGCTGCGGCACACCCACAGGCATGCCGCAGCGCGGTCGGTTTATTTGGTTGATTTTATTTCAGCAAACGCTGCACCAGCAGCTCAAACTGGCGGGCCCACCAGTACCAGTCATGGCTTACTTCCTCACTCCACACCTCGGCGGTGCTGCCCAGCACAGCAGCCATCGCCTCGGTCGAGGGCAGGGCGTCGCCCTCCCAGGGGCCGCGGCCGGCGCACAGGATCACCTTGTCGGCCGGGGCGGCACAGCCGCAGCGCACCAGCTCGGCACAGCCGCAGCGCACCACCAGATCGTCGGCCACATCGCCAAAATAGCGGCTGCCCTCGTAATCGCCCGACAGGCAAAGCGCACCTGCAAACAGTTCAGGGCGGCGCAGCCGCAGCCGCAGTGCATGGGCGGCACCCAGATCGGTGCCGGCGGTCAGCACGGCGCCCTTTTTGCAGCCGTTCATGGCCAGAATGCGGGGATACAGCTCGCCGGTCAGGTAGCAGAACCATGCTTCGGCCTTTTCAGCACGGGCACGGGGGGCGCCTTCGGCGGTAAAGCTTTCCCAGTCGGTGCTGTCGGCACAGAACAGCTGCAGTTTGCCTGCTTCAATCAGCTGGGCAGCAGCGGCGATCATGCCGTGGTCTTCCCAATCGTAAAAGCGGCCGCCGCGGCAGGGCAGGGCCAGCACCGGGGTGCCGGTGTGGCCATATACCTTAAATTCCATCTCGCGGCCAAGATACTGGCTGTAATGCTTGTGATACGAAATCTGCATACTTCCCAATCTCCTTTTAAATAAAGCGGTTCTGTGCGGGGTTGTAAAAATAACCCAACGCTGCCAGACGGTCACACAGCTCGCTTTTGTTTTGGTCCAGGTCATCGCACAAAGCGTCCAGTGTGGGGTACTGATCACGCAGCTTCATATTCACTGCGCTCAGCAGCATTACCGGATCACGGGGCAAGGCCATGGCAACTACCTCCTTACTATAGCATAAAACTTTATCAAACAAAAGTATCAAAACGGTAAAAGTGGGAAAACAAAAACCCTCTCACAGCTGTGAGAGGGCTTGATCGTCATAAATCAGACAGCGCGGGTAACCTTACCCGAGCGCAGGCAGCGGGAGCATGCGTAAATATACTTGGGAGAACCGTCGACAACCGCCTTAACGCGCTTGACATTGGGCTTCCAGGTACGATTGCTCCGACGATGAGAGTGGGAAACTTGAATGCCGAACACGACACCCTTACCACAACATTCACACTTGGCCACTTTGCTGCACCTCCTCGCTTTTTAAGTAGCTCATAAAACATCAGCCCAATCATTTTACCAGAACAGCGGGTAAAATGCAAGTCCTTTTTAAAAAAAGTTTGTATGAAATTGGCGTTCTGCCCACAACATCTGCCTTGTGAAATCTTTGGTACCCCTTTGGGTGGTGTAAACGAGCCAAGGAACTTCCGAACCGGCCTGAAACTGAGAATTGAATGGTACAAATTTGTAAATTTGACACAAAATTTACACACTTTTCTGTGCTTGAATTTGGCTGTGACTTGACGTATTTTTTACTTTTTCTTATATTGTATCATAGAGGGGACTGCGGCTTTGTGCTGCGGCCACGGAAAAGAATATAAATAACGGAGAACAGAACTATGAGCATTTTCAATGTGTTTACGCTGATGGGCGGCATTGCAATGTTTCTGTACGGCATGGATCTGATGGGCAAAAGCCTGGAGCAGACCGCCGGCAGCAAGCTGCAGGGCATTCTCAGCAAAATGACCTCCAACCCGGTCAAGGGCCTGCTGCTGGGTCTGGCGGTTACCGCTGTCATCCAGTCCAGCGGTGCCACCACCGTTATGGCGGTTGGCTTTGTCAACTCGGGTCTGATGACCCTCAGCCAGGCAATCGGCGTGATCATGGGCGCCAACATCGGCACCACGGTTACCGGTTGGCTGCTGTCCTTGTCCGGCCTTGAGGGCGAAAGCTTCCTGACCCAGATGCTGAACCCTGACGCATGGAGCCCTATTCTGGGCTTTGTGGGCATCTTTATGTACATGATCTGCAAGGGTGTCAAGCATGGCGTGGGTAAGATCATGCTGGGCTTTGCCATTCTGATGTTCGGTATGGATACCATGACCACCGCTATGAAGCCGCTGGCCGGCGAGCCCTGGTTTATGGAGCTGTTCCTCTCGTTCCAGAATCCCATTCTTGGCATGATCGCCGGTGCGGTGCTTACTGCTGTTCTGCAGTCTTCTTCGGCAGCGGTGGGTATTCTGCAGGCCCTTTCGGCCACCGGTGCGGTCACCTATTCGTCGGCCATGCCCATCATTATGGGCCAGAACATCGGTACCACCATCACGGCACTGCTTTCCTCCACCGGTGCCAACAAAAACGCCAAGCGTACCGCCTTTGTACATTTGTACTTCAACCTGATCGGCTCGGTGGTGTTCCTTGTGGGCTTCTACGCCTTGAATGCAGTGCTGAAGTTCAGCTTCTTCAATGCCCAAATCGACACCTTCGGCATTGCCATTGTACACACCGCCTTCAACGTTATCACCACCGCGCTGCTGCTGCCTTTTAATAAGATGCTGGAAAAGCTGGCCATTGCCACTGTGCCAGATGCCCCCAACGAAGGCAAGGAAAAGCACGAGCTGCTGGACGAGCGTCTGCTGGCCACCCCCTCGGTGGCGGTTAACCGTGCAGTGATCGTGGGCGGCGACATGGCCGAGATCAGCCGCACTGCCATTCTGCAGGCCATTTCCACCGTACACAAGTGGGATGCCGTACTGGCTGATGAGATCCAACGCAAGGAAAAGGCGGTGGACCACTACGAAGACGTGCTGGGCACCTACCTGATCAAGCTGTGCACCAAACGTCTTTCGCCCGAGGATTACCACTCGGTCAACACCCTGATGCATACCATTGGCGACTTCGAGCGAATCAGTGACTACGCCACCAACATCATCGAAGCCACGCAGGATATGAAGGAAAAGGGCATCAAGTTCAGCAAGGGCGCCATGGAAGATCTGCACGTACTGGAAAGTGCATTGTGTGATATCCTCGAGCGCACTGTGGATGCTTTCCAGAAAGGCGACTGCTATCTGGCTGGCAAGATCGAGCCGATGGAAGAGGTTATCGACGGTCTGGTGCGCGAGGTAAAGGCCCGTCACATTGCCCGTATGCAGGCCGGAACCTGCAGCATCGAGCACGGCTTTATTCTGGACGATCTGCTGACCAGCTACGAGCGTGTGGCTGACCATTGCTCCAACATTGCGGTAGCGATGGTAGAGGTTGCCGAGGACAAGTTTGACACCCACGAATACCTTGACCACGTGCGCAGCGGCAAGAGCGCCAAGTTCGAAGAGCGATACGAAAAATACCGCGGCCGCTATACCTTTAAGGACGAAGAGCCCGACGAACAGGTCTGAGCCGACTGCCTGCGTAATTGAATCTGCAGCAAAGAACCCGCCACCGGTCACCGCACCGGCGGCGGGTTCTTTTGCGGCAGGGATCCACCACAGGGTCCCTCTTGTTTGCAGCACCAAAAAAAGGTATAATAACAATGTATGTTCTTGTTTTTACCGGAGAATTGCTATGCTTGATCAAATTCCTGTTTACATCATCCGGGCGCTGGTATTCGTGATCGCCATTCCCTTTCACGAAATGGCCCATGCCTGGGTGTCGTATAAGCTGGGCGACCCCACCGCAAAAATTCACGGCCGCCTCACCATGGACCCTCGGGTGCATTTTCATCCCATGGGTTTTGTTTGCATGCTGTTGTGTGGGGTGGGCTTTGCCCGGCCGGTGCCTGCCGACACCCGCAACTTCAAAAACCCCAAGGTGGGCATGGCCCTTACGGCGGCGGCAGGGCCGGCTTCCAATCTGCTGCTGGCATGGGTCAGCCTGATCGTATACAAGCTGTTTTACTACATTGCCCCGGTTAATACGGTCAATACTTACATTGCGCTGTTCTGGTATTACATGGTCATGTGCAACCTCAGCCTTGCGGTGTTCAATCTGCTGCCGGTGCCCCCGTGGGACGGCAGCCGTATCGCGCTGCTGTTTTTGCCCCGCAAGTGGTATTTTAAGGTGATGCAGTATGAGCAGCAGATTTTTATGGGTATGATGCTGCTGTTGGTGCTTGGCGTTCTGGACGGCCCGCTGTATTACTGCCGGGTGGTCATGTACGAGCTGCTGTCCCATACGACCGGCTTTGTCGAAACCATCCTGTTTGCCGTTTACGGTGTGGGGGTGTGACCGGCATGGATGCAATGACCTTTAAACTGGAAAATTTTGAGGGCCCGCTGGATCTGCTTCTGGCCCTGATCCAGAAGCACAAGATGGATCTGCACGACATCCCCATTCTGGAGTTGATCGACCAGTACACCGCCCTTATCGAGCAGTACCGCGCCCAGCGGCTGGATCTGGCCAGCGAATTCATCGAGATGGCCGCCCGTCTGGTGGAGATGAAAAGCTATCTGCTGCTGCCCCGCAGCCCCGAAGCCGAGCGGATGAAACAGGAACTGACCGGCCAGCTGATCGAATACGAGCTGTGCAAACGAATGGCTGCCACCCTTGGAGGCATGGCGGCCGGCACCGTGATCGCAGTGCGCCGCCCCGAAAAGGTAGAGCAGGACATGACCTACACACTGCGTCATGACCCAATGATCCTTGCCGAGGCATGGGCCGGGCTGATGGGCAAAGGGGCCAGCAAGCGCGCCCCCACCACCGAAAAGTTCGAGCCTATTGTCACCGCGCCGGTGGTGTCGGTGTCCAGCCGGGTGGTGCATGTGCTGCGCGGGCTGGTCAGCGGCCGCCTTAGCCGGCTGCGCCAGCTGTTTTTGAAAACCGACAGCCGCAGCACCACAGTGGCTACTTTTCTGGCTGTGCTGGAGCTGGTGCGCCACGGCCGGCTGAAGATTGACGACAGTGAGCAGCTGACCGTCAGCCGCCAGCATCTGCATACTTCTCAGGAAGAGAGGAACTCTGAATGGACTTAAAACAATACAAGGCCGCAGTCGAAGCCATGTTGTTTGCCCACGCCGACCCGCTGCCCGCCGCCAGGCTGGCCGAGGTGCTGCAGATTGAGCCGGACGTGGTGGAACGGCTGCTTTACTCGCTGCAGGATGAATACGAAAAAACCGAGCACGGCATTGCGCTGCTGCAGCTGGAGGACCGCTGGCAGTTTGCCAGCAAAAAGCAGTGCGGCGATTTTGTCAAAAAAATTCTGGACACCCGCCGCAATACTCCGCTTTCGCCCGCCGCGCTGGAGGTGCTTACCATCATCGCCTATAACCAGCCGGTCTCCCGCTCGTTCATCGAGCAGGTGCGCGGGATCGATTCCTCTTCTACTGTAGCAAGTCTGGTGGAAAAGGGCCTTGTGGAAGAGGCGGGTCGTCTGGACCTGCCCGGCCGTCCGGTCAGCTTCCGCACCACCGATGTGTTCCTGCGCACCTTTGGCATCTCCGGCATTGCCCAGCTGCCGCCGCTGCACGGCGACAGCCATGACATGATGCTGGAAGAAGAACTGCCCGACGGTGCGGTGCAGCAGGGGATGCACTGAGATGGCCGCCCTGATGCTGCTGGTTCGGGTGCTGCTGTGGCTGCTGGCTGCGGTGCTGGTCATTCTGCTGGTGCTGCTGTTTGTGCCGGTTTCGGTCTGGCTGGAATACGCCGATGGGGTGTTCCGGGTGCGAATGGGAATGCTGTTTGTAAAAATCCCGGTCTGGCCGCAAAAGCCCCTGACCGAGGAACAGAAGCAGAAAAAAGAGGCCCAAAAGGCCCGCCGTGCTGCCAAAAAGGCGAAAAAAGAAGCGAAGAAAAAGGAAAAGCAGCCCCCCGCCGACCCCAATAAGCCTGCCCCAAAAAAGAAATTCAAGCTTACACTGGAAATGCTGTGCGTGCTGGTCAATTCGGCCGGCACCCTGCTGACCAAGCTGCTGGGCGCGCTGCGCATCACCCACATCCGCATCCGGTATCCGGTCAGCGGCAGCGATGCCGCTGCCGTGGCCGAAAGCTATGGCAAAACACAGGCATGGCTGCACACCGCGCTGGGCTTTTTGAACCGGGTGTTCTGGCTGGAGTTCGATGAAGTGTATCTGACCCCTGATTTTACCGGAAATCTTGCCGGAACCGAACATTTCTCTTGTAAAATATCCGCCCGTTTGATTATAATGGTCATAGCGGGTGTTGCCTTTGTTTACACCCTGTACAAAGAAAAAGTACTGGACCTGTTTTTGAAATAAAATGCCGCCCCGGCGGTAAGTTCCATTCAGAAAAGGAGAATTCTTATGGCTGAACATCCCATTCAGGGCCTGATGGGCATCACTCTGGATAAGATCCGCGAAATGGTCGACTCCAACACCATCATCGGCAAGCCCATTTCCACCCCCGACGGCACCACCATTCTGCCGGTCAGCAAGGTCACCTTTGGCTTTGCCTCGGGCGGCAGCGATTTCAACAGCAAAAACAACGCAAATAAAGATCTGTTCGGCGGTGGCTCGGGCGCCGGCGTCACCATTGCCCCGGTGGCGTTTTTGGTGGTCAAGGACGGCCACGTGCGCACCATTCAGCTGTCCGACTCGTCCAGCGGTGTGGACCGCGCCATCACCATGTTACCCGAGCTGGTGGACAA
>JAFULE010000117.1 GCA_017483235.1 Faecalibacterium sp.
ATCTTTTCACTTAACGTGATCCAAAGCGCGCTGGAGCTGGGCTGCATCTATGCCCTTGTGGCGCTGGCGCTTTACATCAGCTATTCCATTCTGAACATCGCCGACCTTTCCACCGACGGCTGCTTTATTCTGGGCTGCGCGGTGGCCTGTCAGGTCACTGCGCTGGGGCATCCGTTTCTGGCCTTGCCCGCCGCCATGTGCGCCGGTGTGGCCAGCGGCTTTATCACCGCTTTTCTGCAAACAAGGCTGGGCATCACCAGCATCATTGCGGGCATCATCGTCAACACCGGGCTGTACAGCATCAACCTTGCGGTAATGGGCTATTCCTCCAGCGTCAGCCTGCTCAAGGCCGATACCCTGTTCAGTCTGGCCCAAAAGCTGCTGCAGCCGGTGCTGGGCGGCTGGTACAAGCTGGCGGTGGTGGGGCTGTTTATTGCGGTGGCCTGCGTGCTGGTGGTGCTGTTTCTGAACACCCGGCTGGGCCTTTCCATCCGCGCCACCGGTGACAATGCCGAAATGGTGCGCGCTTCCTCCATCAACCCGGCCTATACCATTACGGTGGGCCTGTGCATTTCGGGCAGCCTGACCGCGCTGGCCGGCGCGCTGCTGGGCCAGTATCAGAAAAGCGCCGACATCAACGTGGGCACCGGCGTGGTGACCATTGCGCTGGCTTCGCTGATCATCGGCGAGACCCTGCTGGGCCGGGGCGGCAAGGCGGGCATCCGCTGGCGTGTGGCCGGCGTGGTGCTGGGCAGCTGTTTGTACCGCTTTGTCATGGCGGCCGCCATGCGGTTCAATATCAAAGCGTCGGATATGAAGCTGTTCTCGGCCGTGGTGGTGGGCATTGCGGTGGCCATGCCGGCCATCAAGGCAAAGCTTGCCTACGAAAAACGCCATCGCAGCGCCATCCAGCAGGCAAAACAAAAACGGGCGGACGCCGCCGGAAAGGCAGGTGCCTGAGATGCTGCAGCTGATCAACATCCACAAAACCTTCAACCCCGGTACTGTCAACGAAAAAAAGGCCCTGAACGGGGTGAACCTGCACCTGCAGCCGGGCGATTTTGCCACCATTGTGGGCTCGAACGGTGCAGGTAAGTCCACCATGTTCAATGCCATCACCGGCGGTTTTCTGCCCGATGAGGGACAGGTGATTCTGGGCGGTGAGGACGTCACTTTTGACCCCGACCACCACCGCAGCAAAAGCATTGGCCACCTGTTTCAGGACCCGCTGCGCGGCACCGCCCCCGGCATGACCATCGAAGAAAATCTGGCCCTTGCCTATCTGCGGGCGGGCACCCACAAGCACGCCTTTTTCAGCCGCATCTCCAAGGCGGATAAGGAATTGTTCCGCCAGCATCTTGCTTTGCTGGGCATGGGGCTGGAGGACCGGATGAAGCAGCCGGTGGGCCTGCTTTCGGGCGGGCAGCGGCAGGCCCTGACCCTGCTGATGGCCACCCTTGTCACCCCCAAGCTGCTGCTGCTGGACGAGCACACCGCCGCGCTGGACCCTGCCACCGCCGAAAAGGTGCTGCAGCTGACCCGCAGCATCGTGGCCGAAAAACAGATCACCTGTCTGATGGTGACCCACAACATGAATCAGGCCCTCACCTTGGGCAACCGTACCCTGATGATGGACCGGGGCCGCATCGTGTTCGACGTCAAGGGCGAAGCCCGCGCCGCCATGACGGTGGACGATCTGCTGGAGCAGTTCCGTAAAAACGCCGGCCGCGAAATGAACAACGACCGCATTCTGCTTTCGAAGGTGGAAGAATAACAAATGTAAAAACAGAAGAACGGGGGAGAAGAATGATCATAGAGCACAATTACCCGATCTGTGAGTTTGATCCCGACCGGAATGCGTTGATCCGGGCTGCAGATTTTTTGCCGCAAACGCTGCCGAAACGCTGTGTGATCACCTTTTTTCGTAAAGAACTGGAGCAGCTGGTTGCCGAGCAGAAACTGCCGCTGATCGGACGGCTACACTCGGAAGTTGTTGATTTGCCCATCTATGGCTGCGAAGTACAGGGAGAACCAATCTGTATCGCACTGCCGTTTTCAACGGCCCCGGGTGCAGCGGCTACCATCGAAGAGCTGCACGCGATGGGCTGCGAACGGTTTGTGGTGTGCGGTGGTGCCGGTGCATTAAAAAATGACACCGCAGTGGGGACGATCATCGTGCCTACGGCGGCAGTGCGGGATGAAGGCACGTCTTACCATTACCTGCCGCCCAGCCGCGAAGTGGAGTGCGATGGTGCATGTGTGCAAAAAATATTGAACGCGCTGCACCAAAGAGGAGTTCCGAATCTTGCGGGAAAAACCTGGACGACCGATGCTTTTTACCGGGAAACTCCGGCAATGATCGACCGACGGCGGCGGGAGGGCTGCCTTACCGTTGAAATGGAAGCGGCGGCCTTTTTTGCGGTGTCACAATATTATGGGCTTCCATTGGCTCAGCTGCTTTATGCGGGCGATGATGTAAGTGGCCCGCTGTGGGATAGCCGAGGATGGAACCAACAAAAGAGTGTACGTGCCAATCTGCTGCAGCTGACAATGCAGTTGGCTGTCGAACTGTAATAAAAAGCCGCCTGCCCCAATCCGGGGCAGGCGGTTTTTTATGTCAATATTACAACTGCGCCAGAATTTCCTCCCGCTTGCGGTCGTATTCCTCGCGGGTAATGGCGCCTTCGTCGTACAGTTGGCGGGCGGCGTCCAGCCGGGCCTTGGTGCGGTCGGCGGCCGCATCGGCCATCTGCCGGCTGTCGGGGGCAAAGCCCATGCCGGCCAGATCCTCTTCCTCCACCTCGATCACGTGGGTGGGGCTGCCCTCTTCGGTAAAGGCGTTGCGGTAGTTCTGCACCGTGATCACCACCGCAATGGCAGTCCAGAACAGGCCGAACGGCCCAAAGGTGGGCACAACAATGATCAGTCCGATCAGGCAGAAAATAATGCCCACCGCAAAGCCCAGCTTGGATTGCCCCTTGCCGGGGCGAACCTGTACCCGTCTGCGTGCCATAACGATCCCTCCTGTTTTTTATAAAAGTTCTCTTTTCCTTATTACGAAAGCGGGGCTTGCTTTTATTGCAAAACCATGCAGGAAATCTGTCAAAGCGTCACCGCACATGCTGCCCCCAGCCGCTGCTTTCCACCATGCTGCCGTCGGGCAGGCACCACAGCGCCTCCACTCCGTCAAGGCTTTCGATCAGGGCTTGTCCCTCGGCCAGCGGCATGCAGAATACCGCGGTGGAAAGGCAATCGGCCAGACCGCTGTCGCCGCATAAGATCGACACGCTGTCGAAATAACCGGCGGGCTGCAGGGTGTCGGGGTCGATCAGATGGTGGTAGCGCACCCCGTTCAGCTCAAAATACCGCTGGTAGTTGCCGCTGGTCACCAGCGCCAGATCACTGGTGTATACAGCGGCCAGATAACCGCCGCTTTCGGGGTTCCAGGGATCCTGCACACCGCCGGTCCAGCTTTGGTTGCCCGGCTTTGTGCCAATGGCCCGGATGTTGCCCCCCACGCTGATGCTGGCGCTGGCAAGGCCGCGGCTTTGTGCGGCACGGGCGGCCATCTCGCAGGCGTAGCCCTTGCCGCAGCTGCCCACGTCCAGCCGCATGGCCGGGTCGGCCAGGGTAACGGTGCCAGCCTCGCGGTCAAGCACCAGTTTGGTAATGTCGGTGTGGGCGTTGGCGGCCTCAAGTTCCGTTGCATCGGGCAGAAGCGGGGCACCATTTTCGGCCGCTTCGCGCGCGTCGTGCCACAGGCGCAGCACGCTGCCCAGTGCCACATTCACCTTGCCTTCGGTCAGCTGATGGGTTTCGATGGCCTGCTGCAGCATATCCAGAATTTTGTCGTCCACTTCCACCGGGCTGCCTGCGTTGGCATTGACCGTGCACAGGTTGTTAATGCCTTCGTACTCGTTGTAAATATCGTACAGTTTGTGATATTCCAAAAGATCGGCGTGCAGTGCCTCCATCTGGGCATCGAATTCTTCCTGACTGTCGCAGTAGGCGATCACGGTGGTCACCGTGTCAAACAGATCGTACCACACCGCCGAATACCGGGCGGGGCCCGCCTGCGACGAAGCCGCCGGTGTGCAGCCGCACAGCAAGGCGGCGCACAGCGCAAGGCTCAGCAGACGCAAAAAGTTTTTTTTCATCGGTAAAACCTCGAACCATCGTGTTGGCAAAGCAGCAAAAGGCCCCGGGCACTGCCCAGGGCCTTTCGGTTTGCGGCATATTGTCAGTTTACCCCAAAACACGCTGTGGTGCAAGGGTTTAGCGGGCGTTGCTGCCGGTCATGTCGTCCAGCGCGCTGCTGGCCATGCTGCCGGCCTGCTCGGGCAGGCTGGACATGGACGGCGCCATGCTGCCCACGCTGCTGTGGGGAATCGAGCTGGCCACCGGGGCGCTGGTGGGGCTGGGGGTGGGCGTGGCCGACGAGGCCGGTGTTTCCATACAGCCGCAGCCGGTCAGGGCCGCCGCGCACAGGATCGCCAAAGCGGCCACAAGGATCAAAGAATGTGATTTTTTCATGGTCATACTCCTTCTGCACAGTTTTATGTACCCGAAGTATGCCACGGTGGGCGGGGTTTTATCCCTTTTGGGCAGTAAATTCCCGGTGTTCCTGCAAAAGATGCATCAGCAGCTCGCCAAAAGGCCAGCTGCGGCTGGTGGGGGTAACCACCGCCTTCAGCGGAATTTGCGCCCCGGCCTGCTTCAGCATGGCCAGCAGCCGGTCCACCTCTTTGTCTTTGAAATTGGCCAGCACAATAGCCGGCGGGCAGCTGGCCGGGTCCAGCCGCAGCTCACGGCCGCCGGGTGTGTTTTCGCCCAGAAGCTGGGCCACTGTTTTGCCGGCTTCCTCGGGGGCAACCACCCGGCATTTCATGCCGAACGAGGCGCTCATGCCGGTCAGCATGCCCCGCTCGCCGTTTGGCAGGTTCCATGCCAGTACCATGGGGGTGCCGGCATTCTGGTTGCGTGCAATGTGTGCTTTCATAAAAAGGTGCTCCTTTGCGGCAGATGATGTAAGGGTATTATACACGAAAACCAACCGTTTGAAAACAAAAACGCAGCCCCGAAGCCGGGGCTGCGCCGTAAAAGCTCAGTTCAGGGTTTTGCCAAAGAATTCGGCCTCTTTGGCGATAAAGGCCATCAGCTCGTCGAACTGGTCGGGGGTCAGACTTTGGGCACCGTCGCACAGGGCCTTTTTGGGGTCGTTGTGCACCTCCAGCATCAGGCCATCGGCCCCGGCAGCCACGGCCGCCTTGGCCAGCTGAGGGACCATCCAGCTTTTGCCGCAGGCGTGGCTGGGGTCCACCACCACCGGCAGATGGGTCATCTGGTGCAGCATCACCACTGCGGCCAGATCCAGCGTGTTGCGCATGCTGGTTTCGAAGGTGCGGATGCCGCGCTCGCACAGAATGACATTCTAGTTGCCTTCGGCCATGATGTACTCGGCGCTCATCACAAATTCTTCCAGCGTGTTGGCAAGACCGCGCTTCAGCAGCACCGGCTTGTTCTGGCGGCCCACCGCCTTCAGAAGCTCAAAGTTTTGCATATTGCGGGCGCCCACCTGGATCAGATCCACGTTTTCAAACAGGGGCAGATGCTCGGTGTTCATGATCTCGGTCACAATGGGCTGGCCGGTGGCCCGGCGGGCCATCTTTAACAGATCAAGTCCTTCGCCCCGCATACCCTGAAAGGAGTAAGGCGAGGTGCGCGGCTTGAAAGCACCGCCCCGCAGCAGGCTGGCCCCGGCGGCCTTTACCCGCTGGGCAATGCCGGTGATCTGTTCTTCGCTTTCGATGCTGCAGGGGCCGGCAATCACCGCAAAGTTGCCGCCGCCCAGCTTGACACCGCCCACCTCGATGACACTGTCGTCCGGGTGGAACTTGCGGTTGGCCATTTTGAACGGCTCGGACACACGGCGGCAGCTTTCCACCACCGGGTTTGCCAGCACCCAGCTTTCGTCCACCGGCTTTGTGTCGCCGATCAGGCCCAGAATGTGGGTGTGACTGCCCTTGGAATCGTGGATGGAAAGGCCCATGCCTTCCAGTTCGCGGCAGAATTCGTATACGGCAGATTGTGGGGCGTTTTGCTTTAATACGATGATCATGGAATGATTCTCCCTGCAGATAATGGTTGTTTACTTCACTTGTCTGAAGTGTCTGGCGTTACTATAACACTTCACTTGTCTGAAGTCAAGAGCGCTTTCGGCAAAATTTTGCACCGGTTGCATTTGCCACCGGCTGTGTTACAATACCACAGGAGGGATGGTTATGTCAAAAGAAGCAAAAACCAATGCCATGCGTTTTCTGGAAAAGCAGAACATCGCCTATACCGCCCATCAGTATCCCCACGAAGAAGGGGTGGCGGTGGATGGTGTGACCGTGGCCCGCACCATGGGCGAAAACCCGGCTGCGGTGTTCAAAACGCTGGTCACCCAGGGGGCCGGGCGGGATTACTTTGTGTTTGTCATCCCGGTGGCCGAAGAGCTGGACCTGAAAGCTGCCGCCCGCGCGGTGGGGCAGAAAAGCGTGGCCATGCTGCCGGTGGCCGAATTGCTGAAGGTGACCGGCTATGTGCGGGGCGGCTGCAGCCCGGTAGGCATGAAAAAACAGTATGTCACTGTGTTTGACCAAAGTGCGCTGACGCAACAGCGTATTTATGTATCGGGTGGGCGCATCGGCACCCAGATCTGTGCTGCCCCACAGGATCTGATCGGCGCGGTAAGGGCGAAGGTGGCCCCCTTGACAACCTGTTACAAAAATAACGGCTGAGCTTGTCTATTTTGCACAGCACAGCAGGATGACCGTCTTTTTGGTCAAAAAGTAATACTAATGCCGTTTTTTGTTGGTGTTTTCGCCAAAAAGTCACGAAAGTGTTTTGACCGCTTCGCACACAAAATAGAAAATGAAACAACCCCCTTGCAAACCCTTTTTTTTACCGTAAACTAAGAATTGTCGAACCGGTTTTGCCATTGTGGACGGAGGGTTTGCCATGAAGAACTTGTCGTGTCTGTTTCTGGGCTGCGTACAAGGGCATGGTGCAGCCTGCGCACAGGGGCATGCCGCGTTATCATAATTTATAGGCCGTGATGCAGCTGCATCACAGCCTTTTTTGTTGAATTTGTTACAGGAGGGAACACCCCTATGCGTTTGAAAGTAGCTGTGATCATGGGTTCTGACAGTGACTGGCCGGTGGTAAAAGGCGCCTGCACCCAGCTGAAGGAACTGGACATCCCCTTCGAGGCTCACATCCTGTCGGCCCACCGCACCCCCGCGGCGGCTGCCGAATTTGCCAAAACTGCCCGCGAACAGGGCTTTGGCGTGATCATCTGTGCCGCCGGCATGGCGGCCCATCTGGCCGGCGCCTTTGCCGCCAATACCACCCTGCCGGTGATCGGCATTCCCATGAAGGGCGGCGCGGTGGATGGCATGGACGCTTTGCTGGCCACCGTGCAGATGCCCAGTGGCATCCCGGTTGCCACTGTGGCCATCAACGGCGCAAAAAATGCCGCATGGCTGGCCGCCCAGATGCTGGCCATCACCGATGCCGACCTTGCCGCAAAGCTGGCAGTCCACCGCATGGAGATGAGCGGGCAGATCGCCGCCAAAGAGGCCAAGCTACAGGCCGAACTGGCTGCCCTGTAAAGCAGCCCGCATATCGATGTTTTTTGTTTCCCACATTTTTATACACAATTTATGGAGGGTATGATTATGGAACTGGTATACACCGGCAAGACCAAGAACGTTTACGCGATGGAAAACGGCAACTACATGCTGAAGTTTAAGGACGACTGCACCGGCAAGGACGGCGTGTTTGATCCGGGTGAAAACGCGGTGGGCCTGACCATCGAGGGCGTGGGCGATGTGAACCTGCGCATGTCCATCTATTTCTTCGAGAAGGTCAACGCCGCCGGCATCAAGACCCACTACGTCAGCGCCGATCTGGCCAACACCACCATGGAGGTTCTGCCCGCCAAGCCCTTCGGCAAGGGTCTGGAGGTCATCTGCCGTCACAAGGCGGTGGGCAGCTTCCTGCGCCGCTACGGCGACTACATTGAGGAGGGCGCTGACCTGCCCGCTTATGTGGAAACCACCTTTAAGAACGATGCTCTGGGCGACCCGCTGGTGACCAAGGACGCGCTGGTGGCCCTGAACGTTATGACCGACAAGCAGTACGAGGACGTTAAGACCATGACCCAGCAGATCACCCAGATCGTGGCCGACGACCTGAAGGAAAAGGGCATGGTGCTGTACGACATCAAGTTCGAGTACGGCTACGACGCCAATGGCGAAGTGATGCTGATCGACGAGATCGCCAGCGGCAATATGCGTGTGTATAAGGACGGCAAGTACATCGACCCGATGACCCTGTCCAAGCTGTTCTTCGAGGCGTAAGCATGGGCGGCTTTTTTGGCGCGGTCTCTACCCGGGACTGTGTGCTTGATATCTTTTTCGGGGTGGATTACCACTCCCATCTGGGCACCCGCCGCGGCGGCATGTGCATCTTCGACGCCGAGGACGGCTTCCAGCGGGAGATCCACTCCATCCAGAACACCCCCTTCCGCACCAAGTTCGAAAAGGAACTGGCCGACTTCCACGGCTGCAGCGGCATCGGCTGCATCAGCGACACCGACCCCCAGCCCCTGCTGGTGCGCAGCCATCTGGGCTTGTATGCCATCACCACCATCGGTATCATCAACAACGCCGAAGAGCTGATCGAGCGGTACTTTGCCGACCACGGCCACCAGTTCATGGCCATGAGCAGCGGCAAGGTCAACGCCACCGAGCTGGCCGCCGCCCTCATCAACCAGAAGGAAGATCTGGTCGAGGGTATCCTGTATGCACAGCAGCAGATCAAGGGCTCGCTGACCTTGCTGATCCTGAACAGCAAGGGCGAGATCATTGCCGCCCGTGACCGGATGGGCCGCCTGCCGGTGCGGCTGGGCAAAGCCGAGGACGGCCTGTGTGTGTCCTTTGAATCCTTTGCCGATCAGAAGCTGGGCTACCAGAGCGCAGACGAACTGGGCCCCGGCGAGATCGTGCAGGTGACCGCCGACGGCTACAGGGTGCTGAACCCGGCGGGCGACAACATGAAGATCTGCGCCTGCCTGTGGACCTACTACGGTTACCCCAACTCCAACTCCGAGGGGCGCAACGTGGAAGTGATGCGCTGCCGCAACGGTGAGATCATGGCCCGCGACGAGATCCGCTATGGCCGCGTGCCGGATGTGGACTATGTGGCCGGTGTGCCCGATTCCGGCGTGCCCCACGCCATCGGCTATGCCAACCGCAGCGGCAAAGACTTTGCCCGCCCCTTTGTCAAGTATACCCCCACCTGGCCCCGCAGCTTTACCCCCGCCAACCAGAAGGTGCGCAATCAGGTGGCCAAAATGAAGCAGATCCCGGTGCCTGAGCTGATCGAGGGCAAAAAGCTGCTGTTTGTGGACGACTCGATCGTGCGCGGCACCCAGCTGCAGGAAACAGTGGACTTTCTGTACGAATCCGGTGCCAAGGAAGTGCACATGCGCTCGGCCTGCCCGCCGGTGATGTTCAACTGCAAATACCTCAATTTCTCCCGCGGCAATTCCGATATGGATCTGCTGGCCCGCCGCACCATCCAGATGCTGGAGGGGGACGAAGGCCATAAGCATCTGGAGGAATACGCCGACAGCCAGACCGAGCGCGGCCAATGCCTTGTAAAAAGCATCTGCAAGCAGCTTGGCTTCGATTCGCTGGGCTATCAGTCGCTGGCAGGCATGCTGGAAGCCATTGGCATCGACAAAGAAAAAATCTGCACCTATTGCTGGACAGGAAAGGAATAAGTGTTACCATGAAAAACTCCCATTCTGCCTCCTACGCCGCCGCCGGCGTCAACATCGAAGCCGGCTACGAGGGCGTGCGCCTGATGAAAAAGCATGTGGCCCGCACCATGATCCCCGGTGTGGTATCCGACATTGGCGGCTTTGGCGGCCTGTTTGCCCCCGACCTGACCGGCATGACCGAGCCGGTGCTGGTTTCGGGCACCGACGGCGTGGGCACCAAGCAGCGCATTGCCCAGCTGATGGACAAGCACGACACCGTGGGCATCGACTGCGTTGCCATGTGTGTCAACGACATCGTCTGCTGCGGCGCCAAACCCATCCTCTTCCTTGACTACATCGCCATCGGCAAAAACGACCCCGAAAAGGTGGCCACTCTGGTTTCCGGCGTAGCCGAAGGCTGCGTGCAGTCCGGCTGTGCTCTGATCGGCGGCGAAACCGCCGAGCACCCCGGCACTATGGCCCCCGACGATTACGATCTGGCCGGCTTTGCGGTGGGCATTGTGGACAAAAGCAAGATCATCGACCAGAATAAGATGACCGCCGGCGATGTGATCGTTGCACTGCCTTCGTCGGGCGTGCACTCCAACGGTTATTCGCTGGTGCGCAAAGTGTTCGACGTGGAACATGCCGACCTGAGCAAATACTACGATGAACTGGGCTGCACTTTGGGCGAAGCCCTGCTGACCCCCACCGTCATCTATGTCAAGCCGGTGCTGGCCGCCATCGAGGCTGCCGAGGTGCACGGCGTCAGCCACATCACCGGCGGCGGCTTTTACGAAAACCTACCCCGCTGCATCCCCGACGGCCTGTGCGCCCGAGTGAACAAGGCCGACATCAAGGTGCCGCCCATCTTCACCCTGCTGCAGCGCACCGGCAATATCCCCGAGCGCGATATGTACAACACCTACAACATGGGCGTTGGTATGGCTATGATCGTCAGTGCCGCAACCGCTGACAAGGCCATCGAAGCCCTGAAGGCCAGCGGCGTTGACGCCTATGTCATCGGCCAGATCGTGCCGGCCGGCGAGGAACAGGTGGAGCTGTGCTGAAGATTGCTGTGTTAGTGTCCGGCGGCGGTACCAACCTGCAGGCCCTGCTGGACAGCGAAGCCCGGGGCGAAAACCCGGGCGGTAAAATCACCCTGGTGGTGGCTTCCAAGCCCGGTGTTTACGCGCTGGAGCGTGCCGCCAACGCCGGTGTCAAGGGGGTTGTGGTGCGCCGCAAGGAATACGAAACCTCCGACGCCTTCGACGCCGCTTTGCTGGCGGTGCTCAAAGAGCACGACATCGATCTGGTGGTGCTGGCCGGCTTTCTGTCGGTGCTGGGCCCCAGCGTCATTGCGGCTTACCCCCGCCGCATCATCAATGTGCATCCGGCACTCATCCCGGCCTTCTGCGGCCCCGGTATGTATGGCCTGCGCCCTCATCAGGCGGCACTGGCACGCGGCTGCAAGGTGACCGGTGCCACCGTCCACTTTGTCAACGAAGAGTGCGACGGCGGGCCCATCCTGCTGCAGAAAGCGGTGGAAATTCTGCCCGGCGACGACGCCGAAACCCTGCAAAGAAGGGTGATGGTGGAAGCCGAGTGGAAGCTGCTGCCCGAGGCGGTGGCCAAGGTCTGCAGCGGCGAGATCGTATAAAACAAGAACCGTAAGGAGTTTGCACTATGGAAAAGATCAACCTGAACGAGTATCTGGCCGGCAACGAATACCCCGGCCGCGGCATTGCCATTGCCAAAAGCCCGGATGGCAAGCAGATGTTCATCGGCTACTGGATCATGGGCCGCAGCGCCAACAGCCGCAACCGTGTGTTCGAGCCGGTGCCCGAGCGCGGCGGCATCGAGACCAAGGCGGCCGACCCCTCGAAGCTGGAAGATCCCAGCCTGATCATCTACAACCCCGTGCTTACCCTGGGCAAAACCCATATCGTCACCAACGGTGACCAGACCGACACCATTTATGACATGATGTGCAAGGGCAAAAGCTTTGCCGATGCCCTGCGCACCCGTACCTTCGAGCCGGATGGCCCCAACTGGACCCCCCGCATTTCGGCTGTAGTGTACGAGGACAGCAGCTACCAGCTGAGCATCCTCAAATCTGCCGACGGCAACGGCGACAGCGTGCACCGCTTCTTCTACGACTACCCCCTGCCGGTGGCCGGCGAGGGCCACTTCATCAGCACCTACAAGTGCAACGGCAGCCCCATCCCCAGCTTTGACGGCGAGCCCCTGCGCTTTGCCTGCCCCCGCACCGTGGGTGAGTTTGCCCGCGGCATCTGGGCCAGCCTGAACGAAGACAACAAGGTCAGCTTCTTTGCCCGTGTCATCGATCTGGAAAGCGGCAACGCCGGCGACATGATCTACAACAAGTACGACGCCGTCTGCAGCGACATGGACGACCCCGAAGAGCCCGCCTTGCTGCCCGAGGAGATGGAATAACTCCATGGCTACCCGTGTACTGGTGGGCACCACCAATCCGTCTAAAATGAAGCTGTTTCGGCAGTATTTGCAAGGCTATGATGTAGAACTGCTCAGCCTACGCGATTTGGAAATCACGGCAGAACCGGAAGAAACCGGAATAACCCCGGTGGAAAATGCCTGTCAGAAGGCGATGTTTTACGGTCGTTTTTTCGACAAGGTGATTTGCAACGATTCCGGTATGTATTTTGTTGACCTGCCCATGGACGACCCCCGGCAGCCGGGGCTGAACATTCGTTCTCCGCAAGGCGTTCGTCTGGATGACGAAGAAATGATTTGCTATTACAGCGAACTGGCGCATAGTCTGGGCGGTAAGGCATTAGCCAGCTACTATAACGGCATGGCGGTCTATAACAATGGTGTGCTGTCCTCGTTCGAGGCAATCGAACTGGAAAAGAAAAGTGCGTTTTATCTGGTGGACACTCCTGTTCCGGAGCGTCGCCCCGGCTGGCCTTTGGATTCGATTTCGGTGAATCGGAGTACCGGACATTATTTTGTGGATGCACGGTACGATAACAATGCAGACCAACTTGTGATGGATGAATATCGCCAACGCCTGATTGATTTCTGGGTCACCTCTCTGGGGTTGACCAAAACCACCCTGTAACAGAAAGGACTTTTATCATGAACGAGATCGCTCTGAAGTACGGTACCAACCCCAACCAGAAGCCCTCCCGCATTTTTATGGCCGACGGCACTGACCTGCCCGTCACCGTTCTGAACGGCAAGCCCGGCTACATCAACTTTCTGGATGCGCTCAACAGCATTCAGCTGGTCAACGAGCTGAAGGCCGCCTGCGGCCTGCCCGCTGCCGCCTCCTTCAAGCATGTTTCGCCCGCCGGTGCGGCTCTGGGCCTGCCCCTCACCGAGGTGGAGCGCAAGATGTATCACATCGCCCCCGACGTCCAGCTGACCGAGCTGGCCTGTGCTTACGCCCGTGCCCGCGGTGCCGACCGCATGTCCAGCTTTGGCGACTGGATCGCCCTGAGCGAGGTGTGCGACGTGGCCACCGCAAAGCTGATCCAGCACGAGGTGTCCGACGGCATCATCGCCCCCGGCTACGAGGAAGAGGCGCTGGCCATTCTGTCCAGCAAGAAAAAGGGCAACTACAACGTGGTGCAGATCGATCCCGCCTATAAGCCTGCTGCCATCGAGCGCAAGCAGGTGTTCGGCATCACCTTCGAGCAGGGCCGCAACGAGCTGCAGATCAACGCCGACACCATGCTGACCAACATCGTCACCGAAAATAAGACTATGACCGAAGCCCAGAAGCGGGATCTGGTGGTCAGCCTGATCACCCTGAAATACACCCAGTCCAACTCGGTGTGCTATGTGCAGAACGGCCAGACCATCGGCGTGGGCGCCGGCCAGCAGAGCCGTGTGCACTGCACCCGTCTGGCCGGCCAGAAGGCCGACAACTGGCAGCTGCGCCACATGGACAAGGTGCTCAACCTGCCTTTCCGCCCCGACATTGCCAAGCCCAACAAGGACAATGCCATTGATGTGTACATCGGCGACACCCCAGAGGATGTGATCGGCGACGATGTGTGGATGGAGACCTTCACCGAGCAGCCCGCCCCCCTGACCGCTGAGGAAAAGAAGGCTTACCTTGCCACCGTCACCGGTGTTGCGCTGGGCAGCGACGCCTTCTTCCCCTTTGGCGACAATGTGGAGCGCGCCCGCCGCAGCGGCGTTACCGCCATTGTGCAGCCCGGCGGCTCCATCCGTGACCAGCAGGTCATCGACACCTGCAACAAGTACGGCATCGCCATGGCCTTCTGCGGCCTGCGCCTGTTCCACCACTAAGCAAGGGAGGCCCACTGAGATGAAGATTCTGGTGATCGGCGGCGGCGGCCGCGAACACGCCATCATCCGCAAACTGAAGGAGAGCCCCCTGTGCGGCGAGATCTGGTGTGCCCCCGGCAACGGCGGCATCGCCTGTGACGCCATCTGCAAGGACATCAAGGCCACCGATCTGGACGCCATGGTGGCCTTCGCCGCCGAGGAGAAGTTCGACTACGCCGTTGTGGCGCAGGACGATCCCCTCGCGCTGGGCATGGTGGACCGCCTGGCCGAGATTGGCATCCCCTCCTTCGGTCCCAACGCCGCCGCGGCCCGCATCGAGGCCAGCAAGGTGTTCAGCACGGACCTGATGAAGAAGTACGGCATCCCCACCGCCGATTACGCTGTGTTCGCCCAGCCCGCCGAGGCGCAGGCCTACATCACTGGCAAGAACGAGTATCCCGTGGTCATCAAGGCC
>JAFULE010000118.1 GCA_017483235.1 Faecalibacterium sp.
CAACAGCGAAGTGCAGGATTACCTGCAGCACAACGACATCATCATTGTACCGGTGGGCACCACCGAGATGCACGGCGGCTTCCCGCTGGACAGCGAAACGGTCATCAGCGAGGCCTTCTGCCTGAAAATGGCCGAAGCCTGCGACGGCCTTGTGCTGACCGGCCTGCCTTACTTTTACGCCGGTGCCACCGCGTCCGGCCGCGGCACCGTGCAGGTGACCGTGCGGCAGGGCATCGACTATCTGGGCGCCATCGCCCGCAGCCTGCTGCGGCTGGGCTTCAAGCGTCAGGTCTACCTCAGCTTCCACGGCCCCGCCCACATGACCATCTGCCCCATGATCCGTGACTTCTACGACGAAACCGGCGTGCCGGCCCTGTACATGGACTGCATGATGCAGGTGGGCAAAAATCAGGATATCCTCACCAACTTCATGCAGGACTTCCACGCCATGACGGTGGGCTCCTACAAAATCATGAACCGTCTGGACGATGTGCCGCTGGTTACCGGCTATCAGCATTCCAATCCCCAGAGCTGCTCGCCCTTCCAGGATTTGTTCAATTTGGGCTATCAGTCGGCCGCGGTGGGCTATTGCTTCGGCGAAAACGGCGACCACATGTCCACCCCGGACATCCCCGATCTTGCCACCCGTGACGCCATGGCCGAGCGGGGTGCCGCGCTGATCGAAACCATGGTGCAGCGCATGGATATGCCCCATGTGGTGGACCAGCTGCGCAAGCTGGAGGCCTACGGCCACGAAAACGAAAAGAAATACCCGTGGATGCCCTCTGCATGGAACAACCGCGGCAACACCTGAGGTAACCCGATGAACTATTTGGTCAACACCCCCTGCGGCCCGGTACAGGGCTGCGCCGGCCGGCTGCCCGGCACCGCGGCCTACAAGGGTATTCGCTATGCCACCGCCGGCCGCTGGGAATATCCCGTGCAGGTCACCCATTGGGACGGCGTGTACGATGCCGCCCAGTACGGCCACTGCTGCTATCAGCCCCGCGCCTTTTATGACGAGGAGCTGAACCAGAAAAAGTATTTTTATTATAACGAGTTCCGCAAGGGCGAAACCTACACCTACAGCGAGGACTGCCTGTTTCTGAACGTTTTTGCCCCCGACACCGCCACCCCCGAAAGCCGTCTGCCGGTGCTGTTTTATATCCACGGCGGCGGCTACACCGGCGGCTGCGGCCACGAAAAGCACTTCGACGGCCCGGTGTGGCCCCAGAAAGGTGTCATTGCGGTTACCATCAACTACCGGCTGGGCCCCCTGGGCTTTGCCTGCCTGCCCGACCTTGCGGCCGAAGCCGGCCACACCGGCAACTACGGTTTGTACGACCAGCTGTGCGCGCTGCAGTGGGTGCGGGCCAACATCGCAGCCTTTGGCGGCGATGCCGACCGCATTACCGTGATGGGGCAGTCGGCCGGTGCCATGAGCGTGCAGCAGCACTGCCTGTCACCGCTGAGCAAGGGTCTGTTTGCCGGCGCGGTGATGAGCAGCGGCGGCGGTGTGAACAAGATGATGGCTGCCAAGCCTGCCGAAAGCATGTACTCCTTCTGGCAGCAGGTGATGCAGCTGGCCGGCTGTGCCGATCTGGCAGCCTTCCGCGCCCTGCCTGTGGAAACTCTGTTCGAGGTATGGCAGAAAGCCAAAAAGCAGGTCAAGGGCGGGGCCATGTCCAGCTCGCCCGTCATGGACGGTGCGTTCATTCCCCAACCGGCCGATGCGGTGGTGGCTGCCGGTGAGCAGGCCCATGTGCCCTATCTGATCGGCTCCACCAGCGAGGACGTGATGCCGCCGTTTTTGTACAGCATGGCCAAAGGTTGGTGCCGCACTCAGGCAGAGCAGAACGGCCCTGCCGCATGGTGCTGGTTCTTTGACCGCAAGCTGCCCGGTGACGGCAACGGTGCATGGCATTCCAGCGATCTATGGTACTGGTTTGGCACGCTGGAAAACAGCTGGCGTCCCTTTGCCGAAAAGGACCGCCTGCTGAGCGAAGAAATGGTGCAGTACCTGACCAACTTTGTCAAAACCGGCGATCCCAACGGCGGCGGCCTGACCCGGTGGCTGCCCCTTGACCAAAAGCAGGGCAAGGCACTGCGGCTGGGCGAAGGGGAAACCCGTATGGGTTCTGTCAGCATGGCCAAGCTGGCCCTGACCATGGTCACCAACAAGGCCGTGGGGGAATGACCCGGCAAAATAATCTGCAAAAGCGTCCCCCGACCCCAATTTGGTCGGGGGCGTTTTTTATGAACGTGTCGTGAGAATGCACAAAATGCAACCGGTTGCGCATTGCGCTGCAGTCAAAACAGAGAAGTGTGACTTTGTCACCGGACAGACGTTGACAGCTTTTTGTCAGGCCAGTACAATATGTTTCGGATGTTTGTGAACAGACAAACATAGAAGGAAAGAATAACCCCAAGCCCCGCCCTCCGGCGGGGGATTTTCCCGCGGTAACACGCGATAAACGAAAGGAACATGTTGTATGAAGCTGAACAGTAAGATCATTTCGGTGCTGGTGCTTACCGTGGCCATGGCTGCGATTCTGGTGCTGTATATGAACAACGCCGCTCAAAACAAGGCCGACCAGCCTGCCTCCAGCAGCGCCGCCAGCTCGACCGTGGAAGACACCAGCGATGCGGTGTATACCATCAAAAATGCCACCGGCCAGAAGGTTACCGGCCTGTATCTGTACGCCGTGGGCACCGCTCAGGGCGAAAACCATGCTGCCGACGGCATGGCCGCCGATGCGTCGGTGACCATTGTGACCCCCTATAGCCCCGAGGCCAAGGCTGGCACCTATGTGCTGGAGTTTGTCACCGAGGACGGCGCCGTGCAGAAGTTCGAAACCCTGTACTACGAGGTTGCCTCCATCGACCTGCTGAGCGTGGATGCCGCCGCCGGCGCCACCCCCATCGTGTTTGGGTACTAAGCCCGCTGTTTCTGCCCCGGCCTGCCGCAATGCGGCGGGCCGGGGCTTTTGCTTTGCCGACAAAAAGCGGGAAAGTGTGGGCGTTGCTCCATTTTGAATTTGCAACAGGAAAGAGATACGGTATAATAAAAGTATCACAACGTCGCCGCGCCGGGCTGTGCGCGGTATAAGATCAGCACCCGGAAAGGAGCTTTGCGCCATGCGCCAGATTTTTAACCTGAACACCAAATGGGCCTTCTCTAAGGAGGCCGAGACCGTGCCCGCAGTCATGCCCCAGCGCTGGTATTGGGTCAACCTGCCCCACACCTGGAACGCCATCGACGGCCAGGACGGCGGCAACGACCTGTACCGCGGCACTGCCTATTATGCAAAAACCATCGACCGCATCGACCTGCCCGAAGCCAAGCGCTATTTTGTCGAGGTGAACGGTGCCAACGCCTCGGCCACCCTGTACTGGAACGGCAAGCAGCTGGCCCACCACGACGGCGGTTATGCCACCTGGCGTGTGGATGTGACCGACTGTATTGCCAACGAAAACCTGATCGTGTTTGAGGTGGACAATTCCATCAACGACCGCATCTACCCCCAGCACGCCGACTTTACCTTCTACGGCGGCCTGTACCGGGACGTCAACCTGATCTGCACCGACGAAAGCCACTTTGAACTGGAATACCGCGGTACCCCCGGCATCAAGGTGACCCCCATCGTCGAGGGGGCCGATGCCGCAGTGGAGATCGAGGTGTGGACCAAGGACCAAAAGCCCGGCCAGAAGCTGGTGTACACCATCACCGATGCCGCCGGCGCTGTGGTGACACAGGCGGAAAGCGAAACCACCACCGCACAGTTCACCATCCCCCATGTGCACAAGTGGAACGCCCGCAAGGATCCCTACCTGTACACCGCCGCCGTTAAACTGGTGGAAGGGGAGAAGGAGCTGGATGCGGTTTCGGCCCGCTTTGGCTGCCGCAGCTATGAGATCGATCCCGACCGCGGCTTTATCCTGAACGGCGAGGAATATCCCCTGCGCGGTGTGGCCCGCCATCAGGACCGCTGGGGCATCGGCAACGCTCTGCTGCCCGAGCATCACGCCGAAGATGTGGACCTGATCATGGAGCTGGGCGCCACCACCATCCGTCTGGCCCACTATCAGCACAGCCAGTGCTTCTACGACCTGTGCGACGAAAAGGGTCTGGTGCTGTGGGCTGAAATTCCCTATATCACCACCCATCTGCCCAATGACCGCGAAAATACCATCCAGCAGATGACCGAGCTGATCGTGCAGAACTACAACCACCCCAGCATCGTGGTGTGGGGTCTTTCCAACGAGATCGATGCGGTGGGTGCCAATGAGGCCGACATCATCGACAACCACAAGCAGCTGAACGAGCTGGTGCACCGGCTGGACAAAACCCGCCTGACCACCATGGCGGTGGTGTCGCCCTGCCCGCCCAACCACCCCTATATCGACAGTCCCGATACGGTCAGCTACAACCACTACTTCGGCTGGTACGGCGGCAGCATCGAAACCTACGGCCCCTGGTTTGATAAGTTCCATGCCGATCACCCCACCCAGCCTGTGGGCATCAGCGAGTAC
>JAFULE010000119.1 GCA_017483235.1 Faecalibacterium sp.
CCTCGGCCCCATTCTGATGGTGATGGGGGCGCGTTGCATGGGCGAAACCAAGCTGATCAACGCCGGGCGGCTGCGCATCAAAGAAAGCGACCGCATTGCCGCCATGGAAGCCGAGCTGCGCAAATTCGGGGTTGACATTACCAGCACCGAGGATACCGTGACCGTGCACGGAACCACCGCGGCCGGGCTGCATACCCCCACCGAACCGCTGTGCGCCCACAACGACCACCGCGTGGTGATGAGCCTGACCATGCTGGCGCTGGCCGGCGGCTTTGCCGCCGACATTGACGGCGCACAGGCGGTGCAGAAAAGCTGGCCCGCCTTTTTTGAGGCAGCAGCTTCGCTGGGCGTAAAGGTGGACAAGTATGAATAAACAACACAACTACCTGATCGTGGGGCTGGGCCTGCTGGGCGGCAAGTACGCGCTGGAGCTGACCCGCGCCGGCTACACGGTGGACGCCATCGATCAGAACGAACAAAGCCTTGCATGGGCCATGGAACAGGGCTACATCCGCAGCGGCAAAGCCTGTGATTTTGAAGCACTGGTGTCCAACGCCGACCGCATCATCTTTGCACTGTACCCCACCACCTTTCTTGCGTGGTTTGGGCAATACGGCCATCTGTGCAAGCCGGGCTGCATCTTTACCGATGTGTCCGGTGTAAAAACCGGCCTTGTGGAAGAAATTCAGGCCCTGTGCCCTGCCGGGGTCGAGTTTATTGCCAGCCACCCGATGGCCGGCCGGGAAACCAGCGGTGTGCAAAATTCTGTCCATGTGAATTTTGCCCCGGCCAACTTCATCATCACCCCCACCGCCCAAAACACCCCCCAAGCCATTGGCTGGGTGCGCCGGCTGGCCCAGACGCTGGGCTTTCATCACATCACCACCCTGAACTGCGCCGAGCATGACCGAATGATCGGCTATGTCAGCCAGCTGTGCCATGCCATTGCGGTAAGCCTGATGTGCGCCAACGACAACACCAGCCTGAGCGAATACACCGGCGACTCGTTCCGCGACCTGACCCGTATTGCAAAGATCAACGACAAAATGTGGGCCGAACTGTTTTTGTGGAACAAGCAGAACCTGATCGACGAGATCGACCAGTTCAGCATCGCCCTGCAGCAGATGAAGCAGGCCCTGATCACCGACGACCGCACCGGGCTGGAAGAGATGTTCCGCCTTTCCACTGCCCGCCGTGCCGCATTTGATAAAAAAGACTGACCCCTGTCCGCCCGTTTTGAACACCGACCGACCCGAAGGAGGGACACCATGCCCCGCAAAGAAGGCCAGAAGGCGAAGATCCTGATTCTGCTGCAGATTCTGGAGCAGAACACCGACGAAACCCACCGCATGACCGTACCCCAGCTTGCCGCCGCACTGGAGGCACAGGGGGTGCCCTGCGAGCGCAAAAGCATCTACACCGACATTGCCGCGCTGCAGCAGATGGGCTACGACATCGAGATGCAGCGCGGGCCGGGCGGCGGCTATTACATGGCCAGCCGCAGCTTTCAGCTGCCCGAGCTGAAGCTGCTGGTGGACGCAGTGCAGTCCAGCCGGTTTATCACCCAGCGCAAAAGCCGCGAGCTGATCAAAAAGCTGGAAAGCCTTGCCAGCAAGCATCAGGCCAGCCTGCTGAGCCGTCAGGTGTACGTGGCGGGCCGGGCCAAAAGCGACAACGAAAGCGCCTATTATTCGGTGGACACCCTGCACGAAGCCATCAACAGCGGCAAAATGGTGCAGTTTACCTACAGCAAATGGGGTCCGGATAAAAAGAAGCACCCACGCAACGAGGGCAAGCCTTATCAGGTAAGCCCCTGGGCCCTTGTGTGGGAAAACAACGGCTATTACCTGATCGCCTATCAGGACTATGCCCAACCGGCCAACATCCGCCACTACCGGGTGGACAAGATGAGCCGGGTGAAAATATTGGACCAGGCGCGCCGCGGCCAGCAGCAGTTCCGCGATTTTGATCTGTCGGCCTACTTACAGCAGATGTTCAACATGTTTGGTGCAAAGCAGGTGCACAAGGTCACCCTGCGCTGCCACAACAGCATGGCCGACGCCATGCTGGACCGCTTTGGCACCGGCGTGACCCTGATGGAGGAAGAGGACGGCGCCCACTTCCACTTCACCGTTCCGGTGGCGGTCAGCCCCCAGTTTTTGGGCTGGGTGTGCGGCTTTGGCGATCTGGTGCAGATCACCGGCCCCGACCCGGTGGTGCAGGAGATGCGGCAGCTGGCGCAGGCCCTTGCCGGGCAGTATTTATAACAGCAAAAAACCATCCCCGCGGTATCAACAGTACCGCGGGGATGGTTTTTATTCCACGATTTGGTTGTAATAGCGCAGCAGCGCAGCTTCGCGGGGATGCAGCTCGTCGTAAAAATCGACATTTTCTGCCCCCAGTGCCGCCGGGTCATAGCAGCCGTACACGGCAAGGCCCAGCCGCTGTGCCATCTGGCGATAAAAGCGTTCGCTTTCAAACACCTGCGCGTACTGCTGCGGCCGCTGCTGCATGTAGGCATAGTAATCCGGATGCACCGGCGAAAGCAGCAGCCGTACCTGAATGCCCTTTTGCTGCAGATACTGCACAAAAGCCTCCAGCTGGGTGCACAGGGCAGGGTTTACACCGCTGAACCCTGCCGCCAGCGTGTCGGCAATGCGCACCATGGCCGCAGCCTCGTCCACCGCCTTCTGGCTGCGGGTGCGGTAGCCCTCGGCATAGCCGTAGCTGCCATCTGCCCGTTTGATTGCCCCTTTTGCCCACTCCTGATCGGTTGCCGTCGGCATCGCCTTGACAAATCCGTTTTTCAGCAGATAGTCCACACTGGATTGAAAATACGAAAAGCTGAAAAAGTTTTTCAGCTGCGCCAGCCTGCCGGAGCCGGTTTTCAGCGGCTTTGACCCGATCTGCCCGCAAAAGGCTTCGTAGCCCTCCACATTGGCGCGGCCGTCCAGATTGCCCTCGGAAAGATACCAGAAATCCAGCGACAGCACCACCTCGGACGGAGAGAACCCTGCCTGCTCGAACAAAAAGTAATTGCTGATCACATCCCGCAGATCCGACCCGGTCACACCGGCGGTGACGGTATTTTGCACCCCGGTAACCTGCGCCGTGATCTGCAGCGAACGGGACGAGCCCAGCACAAGGGTATCCACCGGCTGGGTGCGTTGTTCGGCGTACAGCTTCACAAACCGCCGGTCGTCCATATTGTCCACATTGGCGGCGTTCTGCCCCGAGGCAAGAATTTCCGCCAGGGTCTGCTCGTATTCCGCATGCATAAGATTGGCCGGGTCGACCGCATAGTTTACCGAGAACACCACCGCCAGAAACATCAGCAGCAGGCCCGTCAGACGGAGAAGATTTTTCATGCCCGAACCCTCCCCTTAAAACTGAAAATAGATAAAGGACGACTGGCCAAACGCACCGAACAACGCAATGCCAAACAGCAGCAGATAATACACACACCACTGCACCGGCAGCGAAAGCTGCTGCGCCATGGCATATACGCGTTTATGCCGGACTTCTTCCAGCAGCTCTGCCGCAAACAGCACCAGTACCGACACCAGAATGATCAGACTGATGCGGGTGGAATCGGCCAGGCTGGCAAAGGCTGCCGCGGCACCAAGAGGATCTGCAAAAATGCCCCAGCCCCGGTGCAGATGGGTGAACAGATAGCTCACCTGGGTAAAATAATCCGACCGGAAAAAAATCCAGCCCAGATTGGCGGCCAGAAAGGTGCCCGCCACACGGCACACCGCCAGCAGACGCCCTGCGGCGGTGCCGTTCAACCGATTTTGCAATGCTTCTACCCTGGGCAGGGTGACCGTTTCCAGACAGAGCCACAGGCCGTGGTACAGCCCCCAGCACACATAGGTCCAGCTGGCGCCGTGCCACAGACCGCTGAGAAAAAACACAAACAACAGATTGAACAGATGGCGTGCCCGGCTGCAGCGGCTGCCGCCCAGCGGAATATACACATAGTCGGTAAACCATGTGTTCAGGCTGATATGCCACCGGCGCCAGAACTCCCGGATGCTGCGAGAAAAATATGGCCGGCGAAAGTTTTCCATCAGGTCAAAGCCCAGTGCTTTTGCCGCGCCCATGGCAATGTCCGAATAACCGCCGAAATCGCAGTAGATCTGCACGCCAAACAGAATCACACCGGCCAGCAGCACCGGCCCGGGGAATACCTCGATGTAGGTATACATCCGGTCCACCGCAAGGGCGATGTTGTCGGCAATGACCACCTTTTTAAAAAAGCCCCACAGCATAATACGCAGGCCCATGGCCAGATTATCGTACACAAAGGGGTGGGGCTTGTGGAACTGGGGCAGCAGATTGGCGCTGCGTTCGATAGGGCCGGCCACCAGTTGGGGAAAAAAGCTGACAAACAGCATGTAATCCAAAAAGCTTTTTTCGTGTTTTACGGTGCCGCGGTACACATCGATGGAATATCCCAGTGCCTGAAAGGTGTAAAAACTGATGCCCACCGGCAGCAGCAGCGACAATACCGGCGCTGTATAGCGGATGCCGGCCAGCGCCAGCCCATCCACCACCAGCTGCATGAACATATCATAATACTTAAACAGGAACAGAATGCCCAGATTGACCCCGATGTTCACCCCAAGGGCCAGCTTGCGGCCGGCTTCCGCCTGCATTTTCCCCATCCAGTGGGCACACAGCCAGGTGGACAGGGTGGAAAAAAAGATCAGCAGGGCGTACACCGCATTCCAGCACATATAAAAATAGTACGAAAGCACCAGCAGCCACAGGTTTTTGAAGCGCTGCGGAAGGAGATAGTAGCCCAGTACCGCAATGGGGAAAAAGATTAAAAACGAAAGCGAATTAAATACCATGCATGATCCTCCGCCTGTGAAAATGGCAATCCATGTCAGGCACCAAAACAACCTGCATCATCAGATATTGCCAAACTCACTCAGCTTCAGTTCCTTGTTGTGGTTTTCGGCCCAGTCGATGGACCAGGGGCTGGTAAACAGCAGCAGCCGGTTGCCGCGCATATCCTCCACCGCCTTGGTGTCGCTGGTCAGGTCCAGCATGCGCAGCTCGTAGCTGTCCGGCTCGTTTTTGATCCAGCGGATGTGCTCGAAGGGCAGCTGCTGCATCCGAATCTCAACGTTGTACTCGGTGTTCAGGCGGTACTCCAGCACCTCCAGCTGCAGCACGCCGACCACGCCGACCACCACTTCTTCCATACCGCCGCCCACTTCGCGGAAGATCTGGATGGCGCCTTCCTGTGCGATCTGCTCGATGCCCTTGACGAACTGCTTGCGCTTCATGGTGTCCTTCTGCTCGATGCGGGCAAAATGCTCGGGTGCAAAGGTGGGAATGCCCGCAAACTGCACCTTCTTTTTGCCGGTGCACAGGGTGTCGCCGATGGAGAAGATGCCCGGGTCAAACAGACCGATGATGTCGCCGGCGTAAGCCTCGTCCACAATGGCACGGTCCTGCGCCATCAACTGGGTACCGGTGGCCAGCTTGATGTTCTTGCCCTGCTGCACATGGAAGGCATCCATGCCGCGCTCGAACTTGCCCGAGCAGATGCGCATAAAGGCAATGCGGTCGCGGTGGGCCTTGTTCATGTTGGCCTGAATTTTAAAGATAAAGCCGCTGAACTCTTCCCGGCCGGGGTCTACCGCTTCGCCGGTCAGGCTGTCCACACGGGGCAGCGGGGTCTGGGTCAGCCGCAGAAAATCGTTCAGGAAAGGCCCCACGCCGAAGTTGGTCAGGGCCGAGCCGAAGAATACAGGGCTCAGCTCGCCGCAGTTGACCTTGTCAAGGTCAAACTCTTCGGCAGCGCCGTCCAGCAGTTCGATCTCGTCCACCAGCTGCTGGTGCAGGTCGGGGGTCAGCAGCTCGTCCAGACGATCGTCGCCCAGCTCGGCCTGCTCCATGTCCACCATCTTCACGCCGTTGGCGCGGCCGTCACTTTCGAAAGCCAGCACCTTGCGGGTATTGCGGTCGAACACACCCTTGAAGTCCTTGCCGTTGCCGATGGGCCAGTTCATGGGGTAGGTTTTGATGCCCGGAATTTCCTCGATATTTTCCATCAGCTCGAACGGATCGCGGGAGTCGCGGTCCATCTTGTTGATAAAGGTAAAAATGGGGATGTGCCGCAGGGTGCACACCTTGAACAGCTTAATGGTCTGGGCCTCGACGCCCTTGGCGGCGTCGATGACCATGACGGCGCTGTCGGCGGCCATCAGGGTGCGGTAGGTATCCTCCGAGAAGTCCTGGTGGCCGGGGGTGTCCAGAATGTTGACGCACTTGCCCGCGTAATTGAACTGCAGCACCGAGCTGGTAACCGAAATACCGCGCTGCTTTTCGATTTCCATCCAGTCCGATACGGCATGGCGGGCACTCTGCTTGCCCTTGACCGAGCCGGCCTGGTTGATGGCACCGCCGTACAGCAGCAGCTTTTCGGTCAGTGTGGTTTTGCCTGCGTCGGGGTGGCTGATGATCGCGAACGTGCGGCGGCGTTCGATTTCTTCACGCTTGGTCATATTGTAAAACCCTTTCTGGTCTGGTGATTTGTTTACAGTAACACAAAATGCAACGTTTACATGGGTCTGTTTCCTTTCGTGTTGGCATACCAATACATTATATTATTTTACGTGATTTTACCTTAATGTGCAAGTACAAAAAAGCCCGCTGCAGCCGGCAGCGGGCAAAGGTCTGGTTTATCTGTGTTTTTCCGGCTCTCTTTCCGGCTTGTGGGCGGCTTGTTCCCGTTTTTTCTGCACCAGCTGCTCAAAGCTGCGGGGGGCGGTAAAATACCGGCCGTAGGGGTTGTGCAGGCTTTCGGGGCCGGGGGGCAGGGTCGGTTTGTGCGCCCCTTTGGGGCGCAGCCTCTTCATTGGGCCGCCCCCGCGGTCAGCACCTGCCACAAGATATCGCAGCCGGCCAGCTGCTGAGCCGACTGCTCGGTCCAGATACCGCGGCGGCCCACATACAGGTTGGACAGATATTGCTGCAGGTCCACCATCGCACCGTCTACCGCGGTGTAGCTGCCCAATTCCAGCCCGGCCAGCACCGGGCAGTCGCCCCAAGCATAAAACATCCGGGGCCACTGTGCAGTCAGCGCCTGCAGGGCAGCTTCGTCCCCGGGGTCAACCTCCGGGGGCAGGGTGCCGTCCAGAGACTGCATAGCCTGGGGGTAGCCCACCATGCCGGCCGGGTCCTGCACCAGAACATCATAACTGGTGCCGGACTGAA
>JAFULE010000120.1 GCA_017483235.1 Faecalibacterium sp.
GAAAAACTCCAGCCTGTCGATGCACATGATCTTTACCGGCAACCCCGGCACCGGCAAAACCACCATTGCCCGACTGGTGGCCCGTTATCTGAAAGCCATCGGCGCGCTGAAGGGCGGCCAGCTGATCGAGGTAAGCCGCGCCGATCTGGTGGGGCGCTATTCGGGCCACACCGCCCCGCTGACCAACAGCGTGATCGCCAGTGCACTGGGCGGCGTGCTGTTTATTGACGAAGCCTACAGCCTGTACCGCGGCGAGCAGGACAGCTTTGGCCTTGAAGCCATCGACACCCTTGTCAAGGGCATGGAGGACCACCGGGACGAGCTGGTGGTGATCCTTGCCGGTTACAGCAAAGAGATGGCTGAATTTCTGACTGCCAACAGCGGCCTTGCCAGCCGGTTCCCCAATACCATCGAGTTCCCCGATTACACCGCCGAAGAGCTGATGGCCATTACCCGCATTCAGGCCAAGAGCAAGGGGTACAAGCTGGACGAAGCCTGCGCCCTGCCGTTGCTGGCCTATTATGCCCGACAGCAGGCCACCAATGCCGCCAAGGCGGGCAACGGCCGTCTGGCCCGCAACACCATTGAGGCCGCCATTCTGAACCAGAGCCGCCGCCTGATCGCCGAGCCGGACGCCCCGCTGGATCTGATCCTGCCCGGGGATTTTGAGCTGGAGGAAGAATGACCCCTCTGCCTTTGCGCGGCGGCTGCCCCGCAGCTGACCCAGCTTTGCAGTGCACTGCTGATCATTGCCCTTTCCGGCAGCTACGCATTGTGGCTGTGGAAAAAAGCCGAATGACCCCCTGAAGAAACAAAAACAGCCGGCGCTCTGTCAAAAAACAGAGCGCCGGCTTTGTTCAGCAGGGTTCTTTCAGCAATGCATCCAGCTTTTCCAGCGCGTCGGCAATCAGGGCGGAGGCACTCTGGCTGCCCACCCCGGCGATCAAGGTCTCGCACCGGTTCATGGGGATGAGGATCTTTGCGGCACTGCTTTGGCCCACCGCCGCAGCCATGGCGGGGCTGATCTCGCCCAGCAGGGCGTCGGCCAGCACAATGCCGATGGGGCCAAGGATCACATCGGCGCGGCGGCTGTTGACGATCACCGCATTTTCACCGGTGGCGATCCGCTTGGCGCCGCCCTTCATCATATTTTCGGTGGCAAGGCTGTTGGTGCCCACCGCGGTAAGGGTAACGCCGGGGTGGCTTTTCAGAATGGCTTCCACCAGCTGGCGGCCCAGCTTGCCGCCCTGCCCGTCGATCACAAGAATTTCCATAGCCAGAATTCCTTTCTGTATCCGTTGCTGTTATTGTATCACAGCCGGCTTCAAAGCGAAAGCGGCACGCTTGTGCGCGCCGCTTTTTCTTTGTTCAGGCGGTTACCCGTGCCTTTTGCAGCACCGACACCAGCAGCGGCACCAGCACCAGCTGCAGCACAATGCCCGGCACTGCGTTCAGCACCGCACCGGCCAAAAACATCTGCAGGGTAAACCCGGTGCCGCCCAGGCCCAGCAGCACAAACTGCACCGCGCCCCACACCAGCCGGCCGGCAACCATGGCCGGCAGCAGAGCCATGTAAACGCCGCGCACTCCGTTGCTGCGTACCCGAGGCCATACCAGCCCCACCACCAGACCGTAGGCAGCCAGCTCAAAGGCCATCGACACCCCAGTGGGGAAGATGGGCGGCATACCAAACAGCACAAACCGCAGCAGAGGCGCCACCGCACCCACCGCGGCGGCCCAGGGCGCGCCGCACAGATACCCGCACAGCAGCACCGGCAGGTGCATGGGCAGCAGCATACTGCCCACCTGCGGCACCTGCCCGGTTAAAAAGGGCAGCACCATGCACAGGGCCAGCATCAGGCCGGCTGTGACCAGTTTTTTGACAAAATTATTTCGCATACAACATCCTCCGGCAGGGCCCGCACAAACAAAAAAGCGCCTGTGCCCCCTTGTGGGGGTACAGACGCCTTGTGACATCTTATCAGAACCCTTGTGCGGGCAATTTTTACAGTCGAACCATCGCCCTGCTTCCTGCCGGGCCTGTACCGCTTGTGCGGTATGCATGTAGTGTAGCAAAGCGGCGGCGGTGCTGTCAAGGGGCAGGTTTTATCCCCCTTACTCGTTCCAGAACAGACCGCCTGCCCCGCGGAACAAGGTCCACGGGTCCACACTCTTGTTGCCGATCTTCACATCCATCGTCAGCAGGGTGCCGGCTTCGCCCATTTCGCCGTTGCGCACCACATCCATGCCCTGCTTGACATACAAGCTTTGCAGACCATACAGATAGGTGCGCACCCCGCAGCCATGGTCGATAACCACCGTGTTGCCGGTAAGCTGCAAAAAGCCCGCAAAGGCCACCTTGCCGCTGGCCGGGGCGCGCACGATGTCACCGGCGCGGGTGGACAGCAGGCTGGAGTTGGACTGCCCCTGTTTTTCGCCTGCGATCTCTTTCTGCTGGCCATAACTGATCAGCAGCTCGTATCGTTCCACCGGGCAGACCCAGCGGCCCATCCACGCCTTGCCGCCGCTGGGCGCAGTGTACAGCGCCCAGATTTTATCGCGGAACTGCTGGCCGCCGCTGCCACTTTCGGCCCCGGGGTCTGCAGCCAGCTTGGCAGTGCCGTAGTCCTTGCCGCTTACCTTTATCACCGCCTCAGCGGTCTGTGTGCCGCTGGTAACGGTAAGGGTATGCTCGCCTGCCCAGGCATTGTAGGCCACCGGCAGATAACCGCGCCAGCCCATCGCCGTTTTTTCAAACACCACCGGGCCCAGATCACAGCTGGCAACCGGGGCTTCGGTGCCAATCACACCGGTCAGCAGCACGCCCACCACGCTGCCCTGCACCGTTTCGGCAGCCGACAGGATAACAGTGGGGGTAGCCTGCAGGCTGAACCGCACCGTGTAGCTGTACCAGCCGCTGGGGCGTGCGGGGCTTTCCAGCCGGGGATTTTTTGCCACACGGCCGGCGGTATCGTCAAATTGGGCGGCAGACATGCCCTGCGGCAGATGCCACAGCCGGATGCTGGCCTTATATTCACCATTGGCCGCAAAGGCAAAGGCGGTATTGTATTCTTCCAGCGTGCCGGCAAACACGGTTTGCCCCGCCTCGTTTTCAATTTCAAGTTCGCCGTAATTGACCCAATCGGGCACCGCAAGGGTGGGGTGGCTTTCGTTCACCTCACCCAGCTTCTGCACCGTCAGGTTGGGGCTTTGCTCAAACACCTTGTCCAGCATGGCAGCCAGCAGCGGTACATGCCAGCGGTAACCGTTGGCATTCAGCTGTGCCCCGGCCAGCGTTACCTGCGCATCGGGCAGTTTTGTTTCGGTGGTAAAATGGTAGCTTACCGCCAGCACACCGCCAAAAAACACTGCCACACCCAGCGCCACGCCGCTAAGCCACAGCAGCAGCTTACCCAGCGCTTTCGCAATCGCTTTCAGTACATTCATACACAGTCCCTCCTTTTTCGGAGATATTCCACCTCGTTCCTGTTCCCTCTTTCATACTATAATACGGTTTTGCCGCCCTGTCCATTTCAAAAAAAGCACGCCGAGGGTACACCCCCGGCGTGCAGCAGTTTTCGGCTCGGTTTTATTCGGCGGCGGGCTCTTCGGCCGGGGCCTCCTCGGCAGGCTCTTCAGCAGCTTCTTCCGCGGGGGCTTCCGGGGCAGGGGCCTCTTCGTCGGCAAACTCCTCGCTGAACAGCAGATTTTCGTATTCGTCCAGCTCCTTTTCGCGGCGGCGCAGGTACAAAGCCACCACAGCCAGGGCGCCGGCCACAGCAGCCAGCACGGCAACAACGGTAATCAGCACAGACTTCTTCATCGGTTTGGCACTCTCCTTCTCGGGCTTGAATTTTTGTTTTGCCTGATCGAGCAAACGGCCGGCCTTCCGGTACACACCTCAGGCGCCTGCAAGCCCCTGCAGCATCTGCACGCTCAGCTTCAGCATCTGGAACAGCATACCGTATCCTCCGTTCTTTTTTACTATGTTCATTATACCCGCTCTGCGCAGGATTTACAATAAAAAATTTATGTCCATCCTGTTAAAGTGCACTCAGCAGCCGTCGGTATACCGGCACCATGTCCGGCTCGGTACACACCTCGGGCAGCCGGTGCAGCGCAAACCACGCCACCCCGCTGTTTTCTTCGGGGTTTGCTGCAAGAGGGGCAGTGCTGTCGGCCTGCAGAAGAAAACAGAAATTCAGGTGCAGATGGGCCGCCACCGGCCGACCTTTTTTCCGGTGGGCCGCCACCGGCAGAATGTCCACCCCCAGCAGCCGGCCGCCGGTGCACACTGCGCCGGTTTCCTCCCGCGCTTCCCGCACAGCCACCGCCAGAAGATCCGCCTCGCCGTCGGCGTGGCCGCCGGTCCAGCTCCAGCTTTTGTAAATGTTATGCCAGCACAGCAGGGTCTGGGTACCGGTTTTGTCCACAATCAGGCTGCTGGCAGTAAAATGCAGGGCGATATTGTCCCGCACCAGCAGATCATCGAAGGTTTCCATATACCGCCGCAGGCAGGCAATGTCCTCGGCTTCCCGTGCATCGCGGGGGGCATGGCCGGCAAGCCACGCGGCAATGGTGGCATATTGGGGCAACACGGGCATGACGGCTCACTCCTTGTTCAGCATCAGCTTTTTGTACACCTTAAAGGCACCGGGCAGGGCGTATTCGGCCTGCAGCTGCTGCTCGTCTGCCCACACACAGCCTGCCGGGGCCGGTTGGGCCGGGGCGTCAAACCGCCAGCCGGCCATCTGCCATTCCACGTGGCTGAAAATATGCTTTGCCGCCGGCAGCGGCTGTGCAGCTGAGCCGCCCCGCAGCGCAAAGGGGGCAGCGGTCTGCACCCCCAGTTCGGCAAGGGCCTGCTGCATGGCGTCGGCCGTTTCAAATACAGTTTCGGGCCAGAGTACCGGCTGCCACAGCCCGGCCAGCAGGCCGGTTTCGCCCCGGCGCTGCAAAAGCCAGCCCTGCGGGCTTTTTACCAGCGCCACCGCCACCTGTTCCACCCGGCGGGGCTTGGGTTTGGTTTTGACCGGCAGCGTCAGCGCGGTACCGGCAGCGTGGGCGCCGCACAAATGTGCCAGCGGGCACTGTGCGCACAGCGGTGTGCCATTGGGCAGGCAGACCAGTGCGCCCAGCTCCATCAAGGCCTCGTTGTAATCACCGGGGGTGTCGGGCGGCTGATGCTGCACCACCCATTGGGTGAATTTGCGTTTTACCGCCGGGTCGGTGATGTTGCCATCGTCGTTGTACAGCCGGGCAAACACCCGCAGCACGTTGCCGTCCACCGCCGGCACCGGAATACCAAAGCTGATGGAGGCAATGGCCCCGGCGGTATAGTCGCCGATGCCGGGCAGCCCCCGCAGAGCCTCGTAATCGGCGGGCAATTCACCGCCGTATTGCTCGCACACGATGCGGGCCGCCTTTTGCAGATTGCGCACCCGGCTGTAATAGCCCAGCCCCTCCCACAATTTGTGCAGCTTTTCTTCGGGGCAGGCAGCCAGGTCTGCAATGGTAGGCAGCTGGGCTAGAAAGCGCTCGTAATAGGGCATCGCCGCCGAAACACGGGTCTGCTGCAGCATGATCTCGCTCAGCCACACATGGTAAGGCGAAGGATCGGTGCGGAAGGGCAGCACCCGCTTATTCTGATAAAACCACGCCAGCAGCGCGGGGGCAATGTGTTCCACAACAAACCCTCCTTTGGGTTACATAATGGCCTGCCCCTGCATGTAATAAACGCTGTAGAGCAGTAAAAATATTGTTTCGGCCGCCAGCACCGCATACCGGGCGGCTTTGTTTTTGATGCACCCCACCACCGGGTAAAGCGCCGCACAGCCAAACACATACCGGCTGCCGCTGATCAGCCAGCCGGACAGATAACTGAACCCGATGTACCCGCCGCCGTAGATCAGCAGCCAGACCGGCGCACCGTGCAGTACACCGTACAGCAAAAGGGCCATGGCCGCAAAATACAGCACGATCTGGGGCCAGTAGATGAACCGGGCCAGCCCCGGATGAGCCACAGCCATACTCCAGTTCTGGGCAAGATTGGTGCCGACCCAGTGCACCGACTGGTACCAGGGCGGCTGGGTCTGAAAATAATAATAGGCATTGGGGCTGCCGCAGGTCATCCAGTTCAGCCACAGATACACCCCAAAGCCTGCCGGGATGGCCAGCAGCGGCACAAAGCTGCGCACACTTTTTTTGCCCGCCGCAAACCAGGCATAGCCCGCCGCCAGTACCAGCAGCACACCTTGCGTGCGGCACAGCGCAGCCAGAAAGCCCCACAGCCCCGCCCGATCGAACCGACCGCAGGCCAGTGCGTCCAGACAGCCCAGCGTCAAAAGCAGAAACAGACTTTCGGTGTATACGCCCAGCGAAAAAAAGCTGAAGGGGAACAGCAGCATGGCCGCCGACGCACAGCGGGCGGCGCAGATGTCATTTCCGCACAGCCGCCCGGCCAGAATCCGCAGCCGTACCGCGGCAAAGCCCCAGCACAGCTGGCTGATCAGCAGCGCCGCCAGCGCCCGACCCCACTGCTTTGCGGCAAGGCCGGTCAGCCGGGCCACAAGCTCGATCAGGGTGGGATACAGCGGGTAGAAGACGATCAGGTTGACCCATTCGCCCTCGGTGGCGTAGCCCTCCTGCGCAATGCGCAGGTAATGGGGCGCGTCGCCGGCGGTGGTGAACCGATGCCAGAACCACGGCCCGAAATCGGCCAGATGGCCGGTGCGCCATGCGCCGAACAGCGCCGCCGCCCACTGCACCGCCAGCGCGGCGCAGAACCAGAACAGACACAGCCGCCGGTCAAAGGGCTGTTGTGCCTGCCGGGGCAGCGGCTTTACCGCAAAGGGGCAGTGCAGGGCGGCAGGCAGCCAGCCCAGCTGCCACAGCCCCCGCCACACCAGCAAAACCAGAAACACCACCATCACCGCGGTGCCTGCAAGGTTCAAAAACAGTTCCATAGTGCCCCCTCAGCCGATCTTATACAGGGTGTAGCCCCCCTGCTGATACACCACCGGGTAGCGGGCGGCGTACCAGTCTTCGTTCAGGTCGGGGTACTGGTACCGCTCGTGGCCGCCGATCTTGACATAGTCGATGCCCCACTGGGCCAGCAGCTGCTCGCTGGGGGCAAGGTACAGCGCGGCACGGGCCGCCTCCTGCGCAGTGTAGTCCATGCCGTGGAAGTAGTTGAAGGTGGCGCTGCCGCACAGCAGCCGCCGCCCGGCCAGACTGGTGATGGGCTCCAGATGGCTGTCACCGGTCAGGAACAGCGCATCGGCCGGGGTATTCTCGTCCACATAAGCGGCCAGCGCGATCTCGGCTTCGCCCCACTGGCCATAGCTGCTGACCGCCTCGCGGCCCAGTGTCAGCACACCCGACAGGGTAAAGACCACCGCCAGCACCGCGCCCAGCCACAGCCGGGCGGGCAGCGGCCGGATCTGCCCCAGCAGATCGCACACAAAGCCAGCCACCAGAATGCAGGCCAGCAGATACCACACAAAGATCAGCTTGTTGTTGTCGTAGTTGTTGGGCTGGAATTCGATGAATTCGGCCAGCAGCAGGATCACCAGCCCGCCGGCGAACAGCTTTTTCTGCTTTTTATCCGCCGCAAAGAATGCCGCGGGGGCCAGCAGCCAGATCAGGCCCATGTTTTTGATGTAGAACCAGAAGTAGTTGTCTCCCTCGTTGCTCCAGTTGAAATGCCAGCGCAGAAAGCCGTGGCCCTCGCCCACCATGGCGAACACCACCGCAAACAGCTGGGGCAGCCAGCACACCGCCGACACCGCGGCAAACCATACCCAGGGCAGCAGCTGCCTGATGCCGCACTGCCCCCATATCACTGCCCACAGCCGGCAGCCGAACAGCACCCCGCAGATGATCACCAGTGCCAGCGCCGCATGGGTCTGCATCAAAGGCAGCACCGCCGCCATACCGGCCAGCGCCGGCCACAGCCGCAGTTCCTCTTCCAGCGCAAAGCGCCACAGCAGATACAAACAGGCAAACAGCATACACCAGCCAAACAGGGTGGCCCGCTGGGGCACCAGCATATCCGCAATGGGGTTGACCCAGCGGATGTTTTCGGTCACGTGGTTGGTGGGGGTGGTGTAATAGCCGGTAAAAATCGAGAGAAATTCTTCTTTGCTGCCCATAAAGTAGGCAAAGCCGAAGCCGCCGCCCAGAAAAAACAGCACAAAGGCCGCCGCCGCTTTGGCCGCACTGCCCAGCATACGGCGGGCCAGCAGCCACATGCTGCCAAACACGCTGACCAGCCCCGGTACAACCGGCAGCAGATACGCAGTTTTCAGCCCGGCGCCCAGCAGCAGAAACACACTGGACACCGTTTCGCACAAAAAGGGGTAGCCGATGTTTTCCACCCCGGCAATCAGCGGATAGGCCGGCACAATGCGCCCTTCCACCGCGATGTTCTTGATAAAGGCCAGATGCAGCGCCAGATCGCCGTAGGTGCTTTGGCCGCAGTAGTAGCTGCCGTTCACCTCGTGCAGGATATGGGTATGCATCAGATACAGGGTAAAGATCAATGCCGGCAGTGCACAGACGGCCAGCACCGCTGCATCGGTGCGGTTTGCCTTTGCAGGCCGGGGCAGCGCAAAGGTGCCGCCCCGCAGCCGACAGGCCCACAGCCCCAGCGCCGCAGCAGCCGCCAGCGCCAGCAGTGCCGCCGGCAGCCGGAAGCCCAGCATCACGCCCAGCAATACCGGCAGTGCGCCCAGCAGCCCCACGCAGGCCGCGCCCGAAAGGGGCAGCAGCACCTCGGGCCCGTCCTGGGGCCGCGCACGGCGGCACAGCGCCCAGCCGGCCGCCCAGAACACCGCCAGATACAAAATACCGAACAGATCGCCCATACAAAACCCTCTTATCCGGCTATA